>JAUUZB010000005.1 GCA_030590185.1 Deltaproteobacteria bacterium | reverse complement strand
GTTCACTGAGGCCTCGCTGTCGTGGATGAATCGCACCTGGCTCCCGTTTCCGCAGCGCTGCGAGGCGATCGTAGTCGCTGGCCAGCCGGTACTCGTCGACACCCGGCGGCTCGCCTCGGGATCCGTCAAGAGGCCGACCGTAAGGCGGTTGAGTAGCGTTGAGTGGAAGCTGCTGCGTCTATTGGCTGCTCCAACGAGAGAGCAGACGCTCGAGGAGGCCTTGCCGAGTGGTTCATACGAGGCGGCCCTTTCGTCGTTGGAACAGGAGGGAGCAATCTTCCGATCGGATGGCCGATTGGTGCGTTTGGTGGTGATCCGCAAGAGACCATTCATCAGCGAGATTGTTCGCCAAACCGTCCGGTTCAGGCGTGGCTCGTGGAACCGACGCTGGAGGAAAGTCCGGGCAGAATTGGTGGCCCCCCCGGTTGGCGAGCCCAGTGTGATCGCGCGTCTATTGCTGCCTGTATTACGTCGGGTTGTTTCGCGTCCCCCCTCGATTGGTGGGTAACCCTCGTGGGCCCACGTCGATACCACTCGAGCGAGGCAACCAAGAAACGGCGGAGCGCTTAGCCCGTGTCACTAGGGAGCGTCCCTTGATCGAGAGCACCCGGCGGAGTTCGGCCGACGGCCGCGGGTCATCTCTGACGATGACGAGTCTCAGCCAACGCCCTTCCAACTCGAGCACCAAACCATGCTCCTCCATGCGATCGAGGTTCCAAAGAAGATCGGGCTCATTCGCCCACATTTTTCGAATCGACTCGACCCGCTTCGGCGTGGCGAGCTCCTCGAGCACGCGCCACTCGGCGTCGCTTACTCTTCGGATCCGAGCAGGCCCGCGGCCCAGCTGACCGCGGCGCCGGCTGTCCACCAGGATCCGCTGTCCGGCAATGGTCAACACCTCACAACGAGGCGCCAACGGCTGCAACCGGATCTCCATCCAGCGACGAACCTGGGTGATGACAGGTTCGGCGTAGACCCGCGGCTCGCGGCCATCGTCGAACCGATAGTCAAAAAAGAAGGCGTGGCGATCGAGTCCTTCGAAGGCGCCAAAAGCCAGGGCGTACGCAGGTGCGGCGCTCACCTGGGAAACCCCATAGGCATGGGGCGTTGCGTGGAGCGGACTTCCGCGTGGCATTTGCACGGGGATCACCCCGTTAGGCGCGGGAAGGTGGGAGAGGTGGGGCAACAACGGTGCGACCTCGGCGTAGGCCTCGGGTTGCTCGCCCGGGCAGCCGTAGAGCCAAAACCACTGGGCCCTCATGTTCAACTCTTCCACGGCGCGAAGCAGCCAAATATTCTGGAGCGCAGAGGTCCCCTTGCGCATGGTCTCGAGCACCGAGGGGGAGAGGCTCTCGATCCCGGTGAGGATCTCCTTGACGCCGAGGCGCGCGAGCTGTTGGAGCTGGTCCGGCTTGATCGAGGATTTGACTGAGTAGAAGGTTCCACTCGGAAAGCGAACTCCCTCCCGCTCCATGCGCGGAAACAGCTCAGCGAAATAGGCGAGCGGCATGATGTTGTCACTCGCATATATGGGCAGGCCGTAGCTCGCCAACCGCCTCACCTCCTCCAGGGTTCGCTCGGCTGTCTTGTGGCGATAGGGGTCGTCGTCGTTGAGGCCACAGAATGTGCAGCGTTTGGTGTCTGACCACCAACATCCACGGGAGGTCTCGATGGGCACAGTGGGGGCAATGAAGGCCGCGATCCCACTCCGCTCGAAGGCGGCGAAAAAATCATCGAAGTTGGGTATTGGCACACTGTCGAGGTGGGCGCCCGGCCCTTCATGGACGACCGGCTGGGCGCCGCGCGGCGGCAAATCATCCAGCCAAAGGGGAAATGTCTCCTCGGCGTAGCCACTGAAGACCGCGTCGAGCCACTCGTGGCGCTCGAGGATCGGCGCCCCCATGGGAGTCATGAGGGTGGGCCCTCCGAGAACCACCCGCACTCTGGGCCATGTTTCCTTGATGAGCCGCCCGAGGCGCAAAGATGCGTTTAGCTGCTGAGTGCCGACCGTGAACCCGACGACGTCATACCCGGCCCAGTCGTGCCCCCTCACCCACTCGTCGAGGAGCCCGTCTAGCTGGGTGCGAATCGCCGTGAGGTCCAGACGTTTGAGCCCATCGGTCTGTCGGGGATCGCGGCAGGAATCGAGGAAGGCCCGAAAGGCGCGAGGCGACGCGGCGCCGCGGGCAACTCGCGGGTCCGCGTAGAGCCACTCGCCGACCATGCGTGGCCACATCATGTCGACCGAGTCCTGATTTGCGATACGCGTATACGTGCCCACGCCGATTCGCCGAGCGGCGTCGAGATTCAGGTAGTGCAAATCGACCCGATGCCCTTTCTCGCGCAGGACACTGCTCAACACCGCGAGAGCCAGCGAGGGCCAGCTGGGGGCTTGAAATGGCATACAGACGAGCGCCACCCGTCGCTGCCTAACTTGATCTGCGGGTCGAATGGCCATCTGGACACATCCTCCGATGAGGGCCCGGGGATCACCATGGCATACACGGCTTGGCGGCGCTTGGGTATGCCACCAGTCGGAGGGCTATTTCGAGGCGGCCTCCCTCATTGACAGCTCCGCCTCTTCCTACCTGCAGCGCGCCGTTGATGACTGGGAGGCCTAGGCCGTGGAGAGCCAGTCAACTTTGATCGTGTTGGTCCAACACGATCGACAAAGCTCCTGGGTACGGCGTCCTCCCGGCCTTGCCAACGTACGGGCGAGCGCGATTCTCCCACGCGAAAACAGGAGGTCCCGGACCGGGGTCTCGAAGGCATTGCCCAAATCGAAGGCGCAGAGATCGTCCTCGCAACAAAGCGCCACCTTTCCGTCGTAGCGAATATGAAAGGACTGGTAGGGACGATGGCACGGATGGTCGAGGTAGTCGGCCAACAGAAGATCTCGCGCACCCTCGGGAATCTTGGAACGAGGCCTTGGGATGAGCTGCTCCAATGGCAGGTTGAATTTCAGCCTCGTGGTGTGAAATCGCGCGCGCCAAAAGGCGACCTCATCGGCCCGCTGCGCTTCGGTCACATAGTCGTAGAGACCAATCCGTAGCGAATCGAGGAGGCCGTCGAGCTCACGGCAGAGCTCGGGACGGTTCTTCAGCAAATCACCATTGGTGTCTTCCCCGATTCGAAAACCTCTGGAGACCGCGTGCCTCGCGATTTCGACGTAGCGATCATCCAGGAGGGGCTCCGACAGCCGGTGGAAGCTCAACTCACCTTGGCAGCGCAGGTCGGCCAGCTGGTCGAGGATCGAGTAGACCTGCTCGGTCGGCATCCTCTCGCTCACGTCCTTTCCGTTTTCATCCTTGCGGATGCCCGTTCGATCAGTGTGGCGCGGGCAGAACCAGCAGTCACGGTTGCACCCCGATTGCAGCTCGACCTGGACGCCCATCAACGGCGCCGGAAAGAGGCGGCGTGATCGCAGCAAGTGGGCCGGATTGCGCGCCAACTCGGAGAGCTCGAAGACCCGGTGGTTCTGCCAGAACTTCGGCCGAAGGGAAGCAATGGCTCGTCGTAGCCGACCCGATCCAATGGGCTGCGCTGAGATGATTATGTAGAAGAGGTCGAAGGGACTGTTGCCCACGATCCGCGACTCGATTTGGACCGCCACAGGAGAACCGTCGAGGGTCCTTAATATTGTGTCACAGCGCCGGCCTCTCCGAATGATGTCGTGGGTGAACGCCGCGACCTGCGGAGAGAGAAAACGGTCGAGGGCATGGCCCACGACTTCTCGGCTGGTTGCATTCAGGAGCTTGGCGAAACGCTCGTTGGCGTCGATGATTCGGCCAGGGGCGAGAAGAGCCGCCGGAACACCTAGACCCTGGACGGCACGGCGATATCGCCTCGTGGCCTCTTGGGTGACCGAGGCTTCTTCCGAGTCGCGTGCTGATTCGACTCCCAGCCGCGCGAGGGCGGTGTCGAGGTACCCGACGGAGGATCGTGTGAACAGCTCTAGCCGCATCTTCTCTCGTCTGGGGAACGATAACGCCCCCGGTGACCAAACTCCAGGAGTCGCATGGCGGCGCCTCGACACCGCAACCAGGCGGGCGGCCGAGGATGGGCCTCCTAGTCGCGAGCAGTCGCCAGCGACTGGGCAAGTCTGATGGCGGCGGTAGCCTAGGCGTCTACGCGGTCCAGGTAGGCACGAGGCCGTAGCATTGGGAGTCGATGTGCTGATTCCTGTGGAAATTTGTCTCCAACCCTTGGCTGAAGCGGGTGAGCACCCCTGCCAACTTCCCCTCGATGCCGATCGGGCACGTGTCCAAGAGCACCTCGGTACTCTGCAGGTCCTTGGCGGTGACAATCACGTGCTTCGGGGGGCGAATCCTGAGCTGCAGCACGCTGTCCCGCGCCCGAAAGGCTGCGTCTAGCGCACACAGCCACGCCGGGGAGTCCACTGCATCACCATACAGCACGCTCTCACCCCCGAATGAGTTGTCGGGTTTCAAGACGAGGTCACGCCTATTGGCGGTCGCGAGATCCCGTAAGTCCCAAAATCGGCCATCGATCCAAGTGGTCGGTCCCTCATGAGTTTGTCGGGTCCAAACGAGGTGCTCCTTCACCTGGTCGAGGGCAGCCTCGTCAACGAAACCGTCCAAGCTCCCATCCGAGATGAGCGCCAGGAAGGCTTTGTTGAAGATCCCAGTTGTGGGGGCGGAATAGAGAACCAACTGCCCAGCTCGATGTGCCCACAGCCGGCTGAAACGCAGGGACAGGCTCGAGAAACGACCCTGGTTGGTGATCCCATCGCTCAGATCGACCAATGCGGTCACCCTACCGCCGCCACTTCTCAGGGTGGATAGTCGCCCGGAAATGCGCCTCCGCTCCACGAGCCGGGCGTCGACACCACGATCACGGAACTCCTCGACGAGCCCCGTGGTCTCCTCACCGCGAGCCACCGGCGCATCGACGACCGCCACAAACGGTGGACGGGCACCAAACAACTCGCGGTGTCGTCGCAAGATCGCATCGACGAGAGCCGAACCGACGGCTGGAGCGACCTCGCTTTCGGAAGGAAGCTCCACGCCGGGCGTCCGGGCAAAGGCCGCGGCCAGCAAGTCCAGGTAGCTCCATCGAAACGGACCGACGTTGAATTCGAACGCCCGGAGCAACCCGTCGACCAAGAAACCGTCTATCCGAACGGTCGTGATCGGGAAGGGCTCGCTCTTCGGCAGGTAGATCCACTGAGCCCGAGACCAGGCCGCCGCCCGCGCCGCCCGCGCGACGCCCCAACGCTCGCCGAGTCGGGCAAAAGAACGAGGCCCGATGATGAGCCTGTCGCGGAGGTTTGGACGACGGCTCACCGCTCGTGCTCCCTGTACGAGGACGCTGTGGGTTGCCCTCATCAAACGCGCGAGACTCGAGCTCTCCCGACGATCCAGACCGATCACCGACGTGGCGTACTGGTCGGTCAGGCGGGCCCGTCCGATCCGGACCCCAGTGCCTGCGACCTCACGCAGCAGGGCGTGACGGGTCTCCGCCCCCATGGCACGGGCACGTTCAACCGTAATTCGCACAAACAACCACCCAGAACCGTCGAGCGAATCTCATGGCTGCGACCGATCGCCCTCCCATCTCGGATTACTATTCAATCGCTGCGAACATGGGTCAAGGGATATCGCTCGAGCTGCGGTCTCCACCTGTCGCCACGGAAAAGCTCCTGGTCGTTTCCCTCCCTTTGACGCTAGGGTGTGGTTTGTGTTGAGAGTGCCGAGAAGGCAAACGATGGGGTCGAGGAGAGCGTCTTGCTGCGCCACTCGCCACGCCTTCGTGGCGTCAGCGGCCGCGGGTGCAAAATGAGGCTGACCATCGTCCCGCCCCTGTACTTGAGGCGTGCCGGGCTCAGGGTGCGCGCCTGGCCCTCCGTACCCCTCGGCGTGTTGATCCTCGCGGCGGTGGCCGAGCAGGCCGGTCACGCCGTGTCTCTAGTGGATCTGAACCTGGCTATGATCAGGGGCCGGGTGCGCTACGACGCCGGGTTCGCGGATCGTGCGGCCGAGGTGATCGCGGCCAGCCGGCCTGCGGTCGTCGCCTTCTCAACCATGCCCGGCGGTTTCACCCAGATGTTGCGCGTCGCAGCGGCGCTGCGGCGCCGAGCGCCAGACGTTCGTATCCTCATGGGTGGCCCAGCGGCGGCGAGCGTTGCCGATCAAACCGTGCGAGACTTTGATTTTGTTTCAGCGGTAGCCCGTCGAGAGGGGGAGTTGATATTACCCCAACTTTTGCAATGGGCGGCTGGCGACCGAGATCTCGCTGACATCCCGGGCATTTCCTTCCGCCGGGGAGACGAGGTCGTGCGCAACCCCGACGCTGAGTTGATCAATGACCTCGATGCCATGCCTATGCCGGCCCTGTCGCACCTCGACACGCAGGACCTGCCGCCGCGGAGCTTTCCCATCGAGGTGGCTCGCGGATGCCCGTACCGTTGCTCCTTTTGCACGGCCAACAAGATTTACGGCGATCGGCGACGGGAGAAATCGTCGGATCGCATCGTCGAAGAGATCGCCCGAGCCAAGGCGGTAACGGGCAGGCGCTTCTTCAGTTTCGTCGACGACCTATTCACCACGAACCGCCGCAGCGTGGTCGCGACTTGTGAGGCGATCCTCGCCCGCGGCCTCGACATCGAATGGAGCTGTTACGCGAGGACAGACCGGGTCGATAGCGAGCTGATGCGTTTGATGTCCCGCGCTGGTTGCTCGCATGTCTTCTTTGGTATCGACGCCGCCAGCGCTTCCCAACAGGCAGCGCTGAATAAAAAGCTAGATCTCGCCGAGGTCGAGAACTCCACAACGGCGGCGTTGGCCGCTGGGATTCAGCCTACGATTTCGATGATCGTCGGTTGTCCGGACGAAACGCTCGCCGATCTGGCAGCTCAGACAGCACTGATCGCGCGCCTGGCGCGCATCGGCGTGCGCGATTTCCGCGCCGTACAGCTGGTGTTCTACGAAGGAGCGCCGATCACCGAGGAGTACCGAGATCAACTGAGGCTCTGCGAGCGGCGGAGCACCATGTTCTGGAATTCGCTTCAGGCTCCGGACTGGGATCTGGTCGAGAGGCACCCCGACATGTTCCCCCAGTTCAAATACTTGCCATCGGCCAAGCCCTGGCCGTTCGCCCGTTGGGCGTTGGGGCAGAGCCTCGTGGTAGCGCCGCGCTATCTAAAGTCGCTCCCCGAGCCAACGGCCGCGCGCCGAGCTTGCCAATGACCGCTGTCGGAGTTTCAGCCGGTGGCAGCAGGAGAACTCGTCGAGGTTAGCTCGGCAGATGGCGCGGCTTGATGATGCGGATCCGGCGCAAGAGGCGCGCCCCGCGGTACATCGGCCACAACAGTGGCATGGCCAGGCGGATGCCGGATTGGACCAAACGGATTCTCTGATCGCTCAACAGTTGTCGTTTGCGACCCATCTCGATGAGTGTGTTTTCGAGGATTAACCGCGACATGCGCCGACGGGTACGCGTCTGCCTATCTCGAAACTCCGCGAGCGTCTGTTCTTTCTCTTTCCAGTAGATCCGCTCTCGCGTCGAGAAGTCACCTCGTCGTGAACGCGACAGGATCTCGAGCCCGTATTCATCGAGGTGCTCGAAGATCGCCGAGCCCTCCTCCAGATGAAACTCGTAGGCTCGGACCGAGCTGTCCCCGGTTGCGGTGACCTCACGCGCGAAGCTCTCCAGGGCGAGAACGTCTTCGTACGTCTCTCCGGGTCCGCCGTAAATCAGGTTGACGATGTTCCGGATCCCGAGGCGGACGGATTCTCGGATGAGCGCCTTCGACCGGTGGATATCATACCGTTTGTTGAAGACCCGATTCATTCGCGGCGTCACCCCGTCCAGACCCCAAATCAGGATCTCACACCCGGAGCGGGCGAACCTACCGAGGAGCTCGGCATCCATGTCGTGTGCCTTGGCGTAGGCCGCCCACCGGATCCGGCAGCCTTGGGCATCCAATCCGTCGAGGATAGCTGTGATCCGACCCGGGTGGTTGTTGATGGAGGCATCGCAGAAGCGAAAATAGACGCGTTCGTGCAGGCGACTGAGTGCAGCGATTTCGGCAACCGCCTTGGCCGGGCTCTTCATCGCAAACCGCGCCGATCCCCGGCCGGTACAAAAGGAGCAGTGGTTCGCGCAGCCGAGGGTCGTCCGGTAGGGGACAACCAGGGCCTGTCGCGCGGGGTCGCGTGGATCCGGGCTCAGGTATTCAGAGAGCTCGAAGTCAGAGAAGTCGGGCGCTGCCTCCCGATCGGCGGGCGCCGCGCACAGACCGTTGTCGATAGTCTGTCCGTTCCGGGCGAAACGCAGACCAGGCAACGATGCGTCTAGGTCGCAATCTCCCACCGCGTGCTGTGCGAGGTGGGCAAGAGGGACCTGCCCTTCGCCGCGCACGAAGTAGTCGACGAATGGGGGAACCTCGAGCGCCCGGATGGTGATGAATGGCCCCCCCAGACAGACCAGGATTTCGGGGTGCCGTCGTCTCACCTCCTTGGCCAAGGCGAGGCTGTAATGGTAGGCGCCATGGAACAGAACAGAGATTCCCAGGAGAGCGACCTCATGCAGCGGGGGAAGCTGAGAAAGGCACCGCTCCAGGAATTGTCCGAGACGCGGGGACCGCAAATCTCGCTCGAGCCAGTCGCTCAGCGCGTCGGCGGTTAGGACGTCGGTCACGGCGGGCCGTGTGGGGTTCGACAGATCCCGGTGAACCACATCGAAGCCCAGGCCACGGAGGTGGGCGACGAGTACGGCAGAGCCGTAGGGAGGGATACGGTCACCAGGGGTGAGGTGAGTATCGTACCCGCGCTCCCGGGGCGCGTTGACGATGAGATTCCTCTGACGTGTCATCTATGGCGGTCCGGCGAAGATTGCTCCCCTACCTGGCACCTCCTGCACCGTCAAGCTGCCGTGATGCGGTATCACGACTCGCCTTGGCTCAGATCATGATCCCATCGGCCCCAGTGGCCGTGACTGTGGTGGGTGCTCCGTTGCGACAGGGGATGGCGAGTGCTACTTTCGCGTTGTCGCAAGTAGACCTGGAAACTACGTGCTCGTACCGCCTTGGCCTTGGCTCGAGCCGGCGGGCGCCACCACGAAATGATTGACGTGGCCACAAGATCTGACCGAGCGCGACGGGACCGCGATGCGATGCCATCCCCCGGGGTCTCGCGACGCAGGGTGGCCTTGGTTTGCATGCCGTTCCAGGTCACGCCACTACCATCCTTGGCTCTCGGCACCCTTTCTGAGGCGCTGAGAAATCGAGGCCACGAGGTCGACGTCGTCTATCTCAACCTCGATGTTGCGCGCCGCTCCTCCGCTCGAGCCTACCAACGCGTCGCGACCCACCAGGGCTGGGCGTGCCAACTGGGCGAGTGGCTATTTTCCCATCCCAGCATCACCCCCGGCGCTGCGACCTGGCCCGAGTACCGCCGCTTCTTGCTGGCACAGCCGGCCTATCTCGGATCCAAACAACTCACCCAGATCGATCTTCCGGGATTCAAGAATGACGTAGATGCGCTCCTCGACGAATGGATCGAGACCCATGACTGGGGAAGTTACGATATCGTCGGCTTCACCGTCTTCGTCCAGCAATTGAACGCTTCCTTGCGTTTGGCTCATGCGATCAAACAGCGGCACCCCCGCGGTCGGATCGTCTTCGGCGGCTCGGCCTTCGAGCAACCCATGGGCAAAGCAGTCCTCGAGCGTTACCCGTGGTTGGATGACCTGTTCAGCGGTCATGCAGACCGCACGTTCCCTGCCTACGTCGATCAGATGCCGGTCACGAGCTCCGAGCCCATCGTCGACCGCGGTGCGCCCTTTGAGCTCGATGAGCTGCCGATTCCCAACTTCGACAGCTACTTCGACAAGCTGCGATGTGTCGGCTTGGAACCTTTCGTCGATCCGTGGGTGCCGATCGAAACGTCCCGCGGGTGTTGGTGGGGAGAGGCCAACCAGTGCGTCTTCTGTGGCTTCAATGCTCACGAGCTGCGCTACCGGCAGAAAAGCGCCGGCCGGATCGTCGACGAGGTCCGGGAGCTATCCCGATACCAATGTTCGCTGTGGGCAGCGGACAACATCTTGCCTCGCAACTTCCTCGAGGAGATATCTCCGCGCCTCGTGCAAGAGGGACTTGGGTTCGGAGGAGATGGCTTCTTCGAGATCAAATCTAACATCGACGGCGGCCAGCTCAGGGCTCTGCGCCGCCTCGGGGTGACGCGGGTTCAACCAGGCATCGAGAGTCTCTCCTCCTCGGTGCTCGAGAGCATGCACAAGGGAGTCAAGGCATCCCAGAACATCTCGATGCTGCGGACGGCCGCCGAGCTCGGCATGGCTGTGGCGTGGAACATTCTCTACGGCCTTCCCAATGAGTCGCCGGCGGCATACGGGGAGATGGCGCGCTACCTGCCGCTGCTCTCTCATCTCCCTGCGCCCGCCCGGACGAGCAGGATCCGCCTCGACCGCTTCAGCCCGCTGTACAACGACGCTGAAAGCTATGGCTTGCGAGATATTCAGCCGGCCCGCGCCTATGAGCGCGTCTTCGGACCTCATCCGAGTTTGGGCGAGCAATCCTTCTTCTTTGATTTCAATTTCGCCGATGACCGGGATCCCGAGCACTACGCCGAGCCGGTCATCGTCGCCTTGCAACGCTGGATAGATTTGCACCGCGGCCGTCTTGCCCCGGTTTGCGAGGCCTTCGTTCTCGGCGGCCAGCGTCTGTTAATCGACAGCCGGCGCCTGGATCGCATGGGCAGGAGTTTGCCTCGGATACGGCGGCTCGGAGGCGCCGAGTGGAGACTGCTCGAGATGTTGGATCGACCGCAACGCCCCGAAGCGCTGGAGCAACAGTGGGACGATGGTTCACCATTGCAACCGCTTCTCGGGCGGCTCGAGGAGCAACACCTGGTGATGCGACTCGATGGCCGCTTGTTCCGGCTGGTGGTGATCCGCGACCGGGGATTCTGGCGTGACCGGCTGGACTATTCGCTGACCGGGGCGTTGCGCCGCCGCCTGGCCAAGCTGAGGCAAACCGTGCACAACGCTTCGGTGGACCTGCTCCGGCCGTTGAGAACTCGATAGTCGGCGCACAATGGAAGGCAGGTTGCGTGATATCCCGGCCCGGCTGCGGACGCCTGTCGGTCGGGCCAACCTCACCACCGGTATCCAGTTCGAATTCTGGCCGCTGTTCTGGCGGCTCGCAGCGTTGCACCGCAGGACGCTGGTTAGGAAAACCCGGGTCGTGGCCGTCGTCGGCTCCTACGGGAAATCGACGACTGTACGCGCCGTTCTCACCGCCCTCGGTCTTCCGATCCACCCGCAGTTTGAGCTCAACACTTGGACCTCGCTGGCACGAGCGGTTCTTCGTATCCGCCCCGGTGACCGCCACGCCGTGCTCGAGGTTGGAGTCGCTCACCCGGGCCACATGGTCCAGCTCACTCCGATGGTACGACCCGACATCGTGGTGGTGACGTCGGTCGGAAGTGAGCATCACAGCTCGTTCAAGAATCTCGAAGCCACCCGGGCTGAGAAGTCTCAGATGGTGCGCGTCCTTCCCCCTTCGGGGTTGGCGGTGCTCAACGGCGACGATCCGAACGTCCTCTGGATGAAGGGCCAATCCCGGGCGCCCACTACGACCTTTGGCTTCGGCCCGAACAATGACGTCAGGGCGAGTGAGGTCCACCTCAACTGGCCCCACGGCACACGCTTCGTGCTCCATGCCCACGGCGCGCAACGCCAGCTGAGTACACGACTCCTGGGGCAGCATCAGGTCTACCCGGTTCTGGCAGCGGTGGCCGTGGCGATGGCCGAGGGCCGGCCATTGGACGCGGTTTGCCAGCATCTAGAGGAGCTCAGCCCAACCCTTGGCCGGCTCCAAACCCTGCCGCTGCCATCGGGCGGATTCGTCATCCGCGACGATTGTAAATCGTCCTTGGAGACCATCGATGTCGCCCTGGATCTTCTAGCGGAGATCCCGGCCCAGAGGCGAATCGTCGTGCTAGGTGAGGTGTCGGAGCCTCCAGGCAGTCAGGGGCCAATCTACCGGCGTATGGGCGAGCGGATCGCAGGCATGGCTTCAGCGGCCATCTTCGTCGGTAGCAACTTCCAACGCTACGCGACTGGAGCGATACGAGGCGGTCTCGACCGCAGCGCCTTGTACGACGCCGGGAAGAGACCGCTAAAGGCCGCGACGATCTTGCGCGAGATTGTGCGCCCGGGGGACGTCGTTCTAGTCAAGGGCCGCAACAATCAGCGCCTCGGACGGGTGGCGTTTGCTCTGCTGGGCCAGTCCGTCGCCTGCGATCTCAGCTATTGTGCCACCACGATCCCCTGTGAGGCCTGTTCAATGCTGGAGCGAGGCTGGCAAGGGTTGAAGCCCTTGATGTAGGCATTGCCTCACATCGAATCAGGCCAACGAACCGCACAGCTCCTCAGGCCGCGGCGGGACGGGAGTCCGCCGCAAAATGCGCGCCTGCACCTCGGGCGCCGCAAAGTGAAGATCGATGGCGCGGCAGGCGCGGGCCCAGTCTTGGGGGGTGCGTACCGAGCCGAGCTGCTGGAGTACAAACGGGTCCCGGAAGCGTGCTCGGGTGCGTTCCCAGAGCGCCGCGAACGGCTCCCACAGGATGTTGCCGACGGTCCCCTCGTAGACATCGAGCGCTCGCACGCCGCCATCGGCCTCCACCTTGAGAAGAGTGTCGAGGGCCGCACCGCGGCGCATCTGCACCGGCGTCATCTGAAAGTGGAGGTTGTCCAGGACCTCGACCTCGACCCCGGGGGGCGCCAACCGCCGCAACCGCTCCCGCAACCGGGGCAGGCTCGCCAGCTGGCCCTCACTCAGCAGCTCCCGCGCGACGTAGCTCTCGCGGCTGGCGAGCCCGGTCGGGATCATGGCGCCAAACCGAATGAAGCCGAGGGACCGGAAGCGCGGCGCCAACTCGGTGCAATAGCGCTCGAGCTGATGCCAATTGCTGCGCACCAGGGTGCACGCGATCCCGAAGCGCAGGGGCTCGAGCCCCCGCCGGCGGCGATCCGCCGCGACTCCGTCAAAGAGCTCCAGCGCCCGTGTCGCCGTGGCGAAGGCACCCACCCGCTCCCGCACGAAATCGTTGACCTCCGCGTCAGCGCCGTCGAGGCTCACCGCCACCCGATTGAACAGCTCGGCGATCGCCTCGGTCCGGTCGTGGTCGAGCCGCCACCCGCTGGTGTAGAGGCTGATCTCAGCGCCACCGATCCGAAGCCGGCGGGCGAGGTCGAGTACGCCGTCGACCAGGAGGGGTTCGCCGCCGGTGAAGACGATCTTCGGAATCGGTCGCAGCCCCAGAAACACATCGACGACGCGGTTCAATTGGGCCAGTCGCAACTGCTCGGAGGGCCGCCGCCCGCTTTCCGAATAGCAATGTCCACAGCGAAACGGGCAGGCGTAGGTCAGGTCCCAGTTGATTACGCTGGGTCCGGGTGGCACCACTCCAAATCCCAGCCGTCCAGCCCAGCGCCGTAAGCGTCTCGACCGGGAAATGAGCTTCATCGCGTTTCGATCTAACCACCGATCCGCCGGCTCGCCAAGGTCGTTGGAGCGCCCGGACGCCGTGGATCGGGCCCGGATGCCGACCGCCAGCCCTGCGGCCGCCCGAGCTTGGCGGCTTGGACTGTCTCTACTGAGCTGCTATGCGGCTGGTTGCGAGGCCATGGCGCTATCTCGAAAGCTGGCATATCTGCAGCAGGCGACCCTATTTCAGTGGGCGCCGCCGGATCTCGTGCGCCGCTACCAGGAGCACAAGCTCGGGCAGCTCCTGCGCGCCTGCGAGCGGCGGATCCCTTTTTACCGGGAGTCCTTTCGCCACGCCGGCGTGACCGCCCAGGACTTTCGCCACCTCGCGGACCTCGCGCACTTCCCGCTGATCACCCGCGAGGAGTTGGTGGCGGCCTACCCCGACGGCATCCTCTCCCGCAAGCCCAGGCGGGGTGATGTGGTCTTCCGCACCTCCGGGACCTCTGGCCTGTTCATGGAGATCGCCTACTCCGCCGATGCCAACGACTGGCTCGACGCTATCTACGCCCGGGCGCTGTTCGCCACCGGTTACCGGCCGTGGCACCGCATCGCCTACTTCTGGTGGGACGCGGAGCCCAAGCCGGTTCGCCCCTACGAACGCCTCGGGTTGATGAAGAAGACGTTGATCCCGGTCGACCCGGATCCGCACGTCCAGCTAGCGAGGTTGCGCGAGCTCGATCCACACTACATCTACCACTTTCCCAGCAGCGCCATGATGCTGGCGCGGCTGGTGGAGAGCGAAGGCCTCGGCAAGCTGAGGCCACGGGGGGTGATCTGCCACGGCGAATTTATGCCCCGCGAGATCGCCGACGCGATCGGCCGAGCCTTCCGCTGTCCTGTCTGGAACCAATACGGCGCCCAGGAGCTCAACCGCTTGGGTTGGGATTGCGGCGAGCACGGCCCGTTGCATCAGGATGCTGACAGCGCGGTGCTCGAGGTCCTAGACGGCGACCGGGTCCTACCGATGGGCGAGGAGGGGGATCTGGTTTTCACCGGGCTGCACAACGACTTGATGCCCTTGGTGCGCTACCGCATCGGTGACGTGGGTCGGGCGGTGCCGGGACGATGCGCCTGCGGCCGCGGTCTGCCGCGCTTTGAAGTCACCGAGGGTCGCCGGGATGACGTGCTCACCTTCGCCGACGGTCGGCAGGTCGGCCCCCGGGTGTTGGCGCCGCGCATCGAGGATGTCGAGGGCTTCACCCTCTACCGCGTCATCCAAACCGAACCGAATCACGTTGACGTGATCTTCGTGCCGGAGCCGAGCGGTCCGGATACTACCGCCGATACCATCGAACGCGTGGTGAGAGGGATCCTCGGACCCGCGGTCTCGGTTCGGGCGCGCGCCGTGGAGAATATCGAGCTCTCCAAACGGGGCAAACTGCGCAAGGTCGTCTCCGAGGTGAACGGGCCGCGCGCCGGGGCGACCCCGTGACTGCTTGGGGGCGTAACTCAAAGCCGCTGCGCTCGGCAGGCGCGGCGACCTTCGGGCTGTACGCAGCGCTGGTGGCTGCCTGTTATCCGACCCCGGACGCCCCGGGAAATGGAACGCCTGCGATCGTCACCAGCCAGGATCCGCCAAACCTCGTGGTGCGGCCGGACGGCGCCGTCGTGATCCAAGAGCCGAAGCTGTCCGCGGTGATTGGCTGGGATGCCTCCGGCACCCCTGCCTGGCGTTACCTCTTGGACAAGGGCGAACGGCTGATCGTTCCACCACGGGTCGCTGGCAATAGCACCACCTACCTGCGGACCCAGATCCGACTGCTCGTCCTCGGGGTCGATGGTGCGTTGATCTGGTCGCGCGCCTTTCCGGAGCTAATCGATCCCTCCATCGCGACGCCGGTACCCCTGCTGGACTCCGGGGTCATCGTCGCGGCGCGGTCCCACGAAATATTGGCCCTCGACCCGGACGGCACCCAACGCTGGGTATTCACGCTGCCCGCGGGCGAACGAATCGTGGCCCCGCCCCGCCCGTCCCCCAACGGTGAGGTCAACCTGCTCACCAACCAGGCGGTGGTGCGCCTGGGCGTAGACGGTGCCTTGCTCTGGTACCGACTGCGGCCGGTGATCGTGGAGCCCTGAGGCTGCGCCCTGCCGGTGAGCCGGCTCAGCCAGCCCCGCTCACCCTCCGCCTTCGTCCCACCAGTAGCGCCAAGGCTAATCCCAGAAGACCGATCTGGCCGGCCGGTGTCGGCGTGGAGGTGCAGCCACAGCCGCCCGGTGGAGATGTGGTGTCCGTATCCCCGCCGCCAGCGATGAAGTTGTCACCTGGGGAGTCGCTGTCACCAACGGGTCCGCCGTCCTCCCCCGGCGCGCAGGCCGGGTCCGCATCACAATCGGGGTCATCACAGTCGGTGTCGTTGTCGAAGTCGTTGTCCACGCCATCGACACAGTCGGTCTCGTTTGGCGGCGCACAGGCCATCCGGCCGTCACAGTCGCTGTCGTCGCAGTCGGTATAGGTGTCGCAGTCATTATCGATGCCGTCGGCACAATTAGTCTCGGTCGATGGTGGCGTACCGCAATCATCAGGACAGTTGCACTGGTCCTCATCGGGATCACAG
>JAUUZB010000959.1 GCA_030590185.1 Deltaproteobacteria bacterium | reverse complement strand
GTGTCATCGGAGAGGCCATCGGCGTCGGAGTCGGTGAGCACCATGGAGGTGGTGGTGCTGGTGTCGGTGTCCGCTACGAAGTTGCCCGCGCCAACGTTCGTGTCCGCGTCGGGGGTGTCGACCCCTAGCTCGAGGCCGTCGTTGAGACCGTCGCCGTCGCTGTCCGGATCGAGGGCGTTGATGAAGCTGTCGCCATCGGTATCCTGGTCAAAATCCGTCTCGCTGCCGTCGACCAAGCCGTCATCGTCGCTGTCGGCGTCGTTTGGATCTGGCTCGCCCGGGTCGACGTCCCCGCCCTTATCGAAGTCCTCATCGCCATCGCTCAGTCCATCACCATCCGAGTCCGGGTTGATCGGATCGGTCGTCGTGGCGCCCGCGTCGGTGTCCGAGCTGAAGTGGCCAGCGCCCAAGTCGGTGTCGGCGAGCGCCACGGAAATGCCGATCTCGGTGCCGTCGAACAGCCCGTCGCCGTCCGTGTCGGGGTTGTTCGGATCGGTATCGGTTCCATCGGTGTAGTCGGTGGGGTCCCCGTCCCGGTTGACTTCGTCGAAGTCGGAGACGCCGTCGTCGTCGCTGTCCTGGTCGGTGGGGTCGGTGAGCAGGGTGCCGATCTCGAGGGCGTTGGCGAGCCCGTCGCCGTCCGCGTCTCCGCCGTTGTCGATCAACGTGGAGGTCGTGTTGGAGCTGAACGTAGGCATTTCGGTGCAGTCGGCCTGGGCCAACCCGAGGATGGTGTCGCCGTCGGAACCCGCCACATCTACGACAAACCGCAGGGTCAGGCTTTCGCCCTCGGCCAGGGTCGCGAGGTCCACCCGCACCAGCGGCCCGGCTCCGTCATACTCACCCTCATCCCCATCGGCGAGATCGGTGAGCAGGGTGAAGGGCGCGCCGTTGAGCGACCAGGTGATCGATCCAGCGGAGAAGCTCGTGAAGGTTGGTATGTCGATGGTGAGCGCGAAGTTGGAGGCGTCCTCGTTGCCGGCGTTGGTGACCGTGACCTCGTAGGTGTAGGCCCAGCCGGTGAAGGTGGTCGCCGGGGCCGACAGGCTGGTCACCAGATTTGGGGCTTGCACCAGGGTAGAAACCTGAGGGCTCACCGTCTCGACGGTGCTCGGCGCGTCGGCGCGACTCTCGCCGTAGATGTAGGATGCGGTGGGGGCGGTGGCGTTGACGTCGACCACCACGATCATGGTGAGGCTGGCGCCCGGTGCCAGGTTCCCGCCGAAGTCGTACTTGGCGCAATTGCAGGCGAGGTCGAAACCGGGGGCCTGGTCGGCGCTGACGAAGGTGGTGTTGAATGGAATGGGTACCCGCAGTTGGACCTGATTGACGTTGGCGGCGCTGCGATTGGTGACCGTGGCGGTGTAGGTGAGCTGGTTGGGTGGTCCCGGGCGGACCGTTGCCAGGTCAACGCTAATATCGGCCTCGAGCACCCCCTTGTAGATCGACACGCGGGCCGAGGGGTTGAGCTCCCAGGTGCGCAACAGGCTGGTCGAGTATTGGCCGGTGGCGTAGCTGGTGTGATCGTGCCGGCCCTCGGCCAGACCAGCCGGAGCGGAGGCGCTGAACACCACGGTCAGGACCTCACCTGCCTGGAGAGTGTAACTCAGGTTCCAGTCCAGCAACGGAGATCCGGTGGGATCGGTGTTGTCGGTCGATGCGTCCGGGAACGTGACGGTCGTGCTGCCCGCATCGTAAACGAAACCAGTGGGCAGCAGGTGGGTGACATTGACCCCGGTGAGGGGACCACTGAATGCGTTGACCTCGACCGTGAACCAGACGGTGCCGCCCCCCGGCGGCAGCGCCAACCGGTCCGGGGAGAGGGTGATCTCCATGATGCGCTCAACGAAGCGTTGATCCTGGGGCATCATCTCGTAACCGAGGTCGAAGACCGGATCGCCGGCGGCCGCCACCTCCGGGTCCTGGCCCCAGGCGGCCGAGAAACGATTGCTGCCGTAGATGTTGATGTTGGTCTGGTCGTTGTCGCCGCTCGGATCGTAGATACGCAGGGTCTCGAGCGTATCGACGAGGTAACCGTTGGTGCCGGTATAGGCGTCTAGGACCCCGTCGCCGTCGATGTCGGCCTGTTGGAAGCCGGTGCCGTCGAGGTCCACCATGATCAGAGTGTCGTCCGCGACCGGCGAGATGAACAACGGCGCGCCGTTGACTCCCCCGCTGCTGGGCGGCTGGCTGTTATTCCCCGGGGCCCAGCTGCTCGCCATGTGATCGGCGAGCAGGCCCATCGGTACGAGGGCGTAGCCCCAGTCGTGGCCGGTGGTGAGGTAATCGATGGCGGCGATCCCCCAGAATCGCTCCCCCGCGGTGAACCGAACCGTGCTATTGGCCGGGACCTCGATGTTGCCGGTGCTGCCCTCGGTGAAGGAAATCACCCCGTTGGCCGGGACCGTGATCACGTCCGATGTCACCCCCGGGTTGCGATAGGTGGCCGTGACATCCAGATCGGTGCCATTGGGATTATAAAGGTAGATGTTCTGTTCTCGATCTCCGTTGGTGCCGTCGTCGTCACCGTAGACCGGGGTGATGTAGTCGTTGTCGAACAACGCCTCCGGCAACAGCGTGTAGAAACGCGACTGATAGTTGCCGTCCGAGCCGGTGACCAACAGGGCCGTGATCGGCCCGTCGGCGTTGATGGTTGTGCCGGCGTCGATGGTGATCTGGGAGGCGGGGACCGAGGTGAGGTTGATCGTGCCCAGGCTCGACCAGGTGTCCCCTTCATTGAGCTGGAACGAGACCGGGACGGTGCCGTTGTCGACGGTTACGGTGACGTTGTCGTCGTAGCTCACCAATTGGATATAGACGTATTGGAATGGGGCGTAATCCCCGCCCGCGGCGTACAGGTCCTCGCCCACGGGGACCACGTACTGCGTCGTGGAACCTAGGAGCTGCCGAGGATAGATGGCGGTGGCGCCGCCGATGTAGGGAGTGTCCGGATCCATCGCGTGGATCAGGTTGACCGGCCCGCCGATGACGATGAGGCGATCCGGGGCGTCGTAGCGCATCTCGCTCACCAGCCGTGGCATCGGGATGTAATCATCCGTGGTCCCTGGCAACGGCCCCGTGCCGCGGGAGGACC
>JAUUZB010000209.1 GCA_030590185.1 Deltaproteobacteria bacterium | reverse complement strand
CGCAGCTCCGCCTCCACCGCCTCGACGATGTCCGGGTAGCGGATCTTGACCGCCACTGGCGTGCCGTCAACGAGCCGGGCACGGTGCACTTGACCGAGGGAGGCGGCCGCGCGCGAGCTCTCGATGCTCTCGAAAACTTCATGGTGCGGGCGACCTAGGCTCGCCTCCACCACAGCTAGCATCTCTGACAACGGGCGGGGTTCGATGCCGTCGAGCAGGGGATCAAAGGATTCCCCCTCGGGTAGGCTGGCGAGAAACTGGCCGACCTTCATCGGTACGCCCCGGGCGTCGGCCATGATAGCGAGCAGGGCTCGCTGGGCGCGTTCCCTGCCATCCTGGGTGAGGCTAGCCCGCGACCCGGCCGCCGCCTTCGCCGCCCGGGCGAGGGTCTTGCCACGTTTCGCGGTGCTGCGGAGCTTTTTGAGCCCTTGTCTCATGGCCCTCCAACGACCATATCACCGCTCAAACCCGGAGCGAAAGCCATGGGGGCGGGTGCGGTGCGGCAGGTGGGATACTGAGATGAGCGCCTGGTTGATCCTGGCAATCGGGTTGGTCGCCATCGCTGTCTACGTGCTGCGCCTCAATCAGGATCGGCCCGAGGACGCGGTGTTGCGGCGGGCGGCGCTTCTACTGGAGCTCGATTACCGCCCTGGTTTCGCCGCCGCGCTGTTCTCAGCCAAAAAATACCTACTCGGCGCGATGGGTGACTTCCAGATCATCGTCAAGCTCGAGCTCCCGCGCACGGGAGAGCGCCACGGCAAAGCTACGATCACGGTCCGAGGCGAGGATATCATCGCCCCCAACCTCGTGATGGCCCCTGCGGATCTCACCACGGTGGTGAAGCGTACCCTGAGCGAAGGCGGCGTCTCTACCGGAGTTCCTGACTTCGACCGCGTCATTCTCCTGCGGGGAACCGAGGCGGAGGTGACCGGACTCCTCGACTACCAGACGCGCAAGGTCGTGGAGCGGGCTGTGGCGGTCAACAGGGTGGAGGTGCACGGCGGGGCGGTCACCTACTCCGGACCGCTCGATTTGACCCATGCTGATCCCTTGGTCGAACGAGTCCGGCTGATGTACGAGCTCGCCCGCCGGCTCGATCGCCGCGACCTTCACCTGCGAACCCGTCTCAACAGGAACGCCCGACGCGACCCGGACCGCCGCGTGCGGATGAACAACCTCTCCCAACTCCAGGGTCGTTTCCCGGACACCCAGGAGACCCGTGAGGCGAGCCGGGCCGCGCTCGCGGACAAACGCGGATCGATGCGGATGCTCGGCGCCTCGACGCTCGGAGCCGAAGGCAATGCTGTCGCGCGGGAGATCCTGACCTCTGGGAAGCTCGAGCTCGAGGTGCGGCGTCAGGCGCTCGCTCACCTGTGCCACCACGCGACCGCAGATGAGCTGCGGGAGCTCTTCGAGGAGGTCTGGGGATCGCTCGAGGAGTCGCTGCTGATCCTGGCGGTGGAGAAGATAGGGGAGCTCGAGATGAGAGGGGTGGAGCCAAAGATGATCGCCTTGCTCGAGGGCAGCAGCGCGCCAATCCTCACCGCGACCATCACGACCCTTGGCCGCGTCGGATCGGTCCTCGCGGTCGAGCCCCTGCGCACCTTCAATCGCGGCCTGCTCGGCAACCCGATCAAACGGACGGCGGCCGAAGCGGTCGATCGAATCCAGAGCCGGTTGGAAGACGCCGGGCCCGGCTACATTTCCGTTCTGCCCGAAGTGGAGGGTCAGGGGGCGCTGAGCCTGGCCAGGGAGCCGGGAGCCTTGAGCCTCACGGACCCGATCGGTGCGGTGAGCCTGACGGCCGAGGATACACCTGTCACGCCGTCCCCCTTTGCTGGCGATCTCGACCCCGACCAGGACAGTTGACCCGTAGAGTTCCAAAGACCCGAGGTGATTGACTCCGGGTGCCGGTCCGGGCTTGGCTACGACCGAGTCACCGGCCCCGGCTCGATGCGTCCGCACAGCCAATACCGGTGAGGGAGGTCCAAACGATGCGCCCCTTGAACCAACCCGAAGAGAAATCCGGCCTCGGCGGCTGCATGCTCATCCTGCTCCCGCTCCTCCTGGTCTCGGGGGGAGCCGCGGCATGGTTCATGCTCGCCGCGGGCGGGCCGGCCCCGCCAGAGCCCGGCATGGTTCCAACGTCGAATGCCGAGCCCGCCGACGTGGCGGTCGGCGCCGCCAGCACCGCCGTAGCGCCGGCTGAGGCCTTAGCCGTTGCTGCCCCCAACGCGCCCGCCGTCGCGGTGACAGCACAACGGACCCCGGGGTTGGGGAAGATCGGCTCCCAGGGTTTGGCCACCTGGAAACAGACCGGCTGGAGCTACCCGGGCGTGGTGGCGGAGATCCGAGCCGACCAGGTGTTGTTCGTGTTCGCCGACGGCATGTCTCGAGAGCTTCCGGCGAGCGAGTTGCGCGGCGATACTCTCACGCCGACGGCGCAGGTCACCGTCACCCTCAACGGATCCGATCGATCGGCGACCATCGAGGAGCGCCGTGGGGACGCTGTTCGCGTCGCCTTCAAAGACGACCTGTCGGTGCACTGGCGGGCCTTGATCAGCATCAAGGTCCGCGCCGGGGACCAACCGGGAGAGCCGATGCCGATTGGAGCAGCCGTGCCCGGTGATCTGCAGCCAGGCCGGCCGGTTCTCGCGGTCTGGCCCAAGGACGGCAAGCATTACCCCGCCCAAGTGATCGACCGCCGCGGGGACGGTCACCTCTTCATCCTGTTCCAGGACGGCACCAGCGCCTGGCAAAGCCCAGCCAAGGTTCGCCCCGAGACCCTCACCAAGGGTATGCGAGCGATGGTGCTCGCCGGACCGGCCAAGGGCAGCGTCGGCACCGTTACCGAGCGCGTCGCCTTCGCCGTCAAGCTCCGGCTCGATCACGGCGAGGAGATCTGGACCGCCCTTTCCCGCCTGCGCTTGCCCTGACCATTCAGACGGGCGGCGCCGAATCTTTTGACCCCCCGAGGCATCTCATCGGGGGGGATCCCGTCGACGCCTGAGGCGAGTCGGGGTTCCTCGACACAGAACCCAACTCATCCCCCGATCGCCGCGGGAGCTCTATATGTCGTTGCCATCCCCCAGCCAGGTCGAGCCTCAGCTCGAGCGTGGAGCCGACCGGCCACGCATCGCCCATCACCTGAACGCCGATACCCGGGACCGCCTACTCGCCCAGGTCGCCCGGGCCCACCAACCCCACGACAGGATGCCCCTGCGCGCCCCCTTCAGCGACGAGCACCTCGCGGAGATTCCGATCTGCGTTGCCACCGACGTGGAGGCGGTGGCCGGGCGGGCTCGTGACGCGCAGCAAAGCTGGTCCCGACGGAGCTTTACAGACCGGGCGGAGATCCTGCTGCGATTTCACGACCGTCTGCTGGCCAAACAGGAAGAGATCCTAGACATCGTGCAACTCGAGACCGGCAAGGCCCGCAAGGACGCCTTCGAAGAGGTGCTCGACACGGCCATGGTGAGCCGGCACTACGCCTATCACGGCGGGGAGCACCTGCGCCCGATGCGCCGCCGCGGCGCCTTTCCCCTGATCACCACCGCCTGGGAACACCACCATCCGATCGGCCTGGTCGGCATCATCGCTCCTTGGAACTACCCACTGAGCCTCGCGATCACCGACGCCGTGCCGGCCCTGCTGGCGGGCAACGCCGTGTTACTCAAGCCAGCGGAGCAGACCCCGCTGACCGCGCTGTGGGCGGTCGATCTCCTGCGCCAATGCGGCCTGCCGTCGGACATCTTCCAGGTGCTCACCGGCTATGGCCGCACCCTCGGTGAACCGCTGATCGCGACCACCGACTTCGTGGCCTTCACCGGCAGCACCGCCACCGGCCGCATCGTAGCCCGGCAGGCAGCGGAGCAGCTCAAGGGCTGCTCGCTCGAGCTCGGCGGCAAGAACCCGATGATCGTCGAGGCCGCCGCCGACCTCGACGCGGTGACCGATGGTGTGATGCGTGGCGCCTTTGCCAATGCCGGACAACTCTGCATGGCTATCGAGCGCCTCTACGTGCAACAACCGGTCTATCACGATCTCATGGCACGCTTGGTCGATCGGATCCGCAAGCTCCGGTTAGGCCCGAGCTTCGAGCTCGATACCGACGTGGGCTCGCTGGTCTCCCAGGCGCAGCTCGACAAAGTGGAACGTCACGTCGCCGACGCGCGTGCCAAGGGGGCCGAGGTTCTGGTCGGTGGCCGGAGCCGTCCGGATCTCGGGCCGTACTTCTACGAACCTACGCTCCTGACCGGCGTCACCAACGACATGGCGATCGCCCGCGAGGAGACCTTCGGCCCGGTGGTGTCGGTGTACAGCTTCGAAACCACCGATGAGGCGGTGGAGCTCGCCAACGACAGCGACTACGGCCTGAGCGCATCGGTTTGGACTCGAAACCCACAGCGCGGCCTGGAGATCGGCACCCGAATCGCCGCGGGTACCGTCAACGTAAATGAAGCCTACGCCGCCGCCTATGCCTCCACCGACGCGCCGATGGGCGGCTTCAAGGCCTCTGGTCTCGGCCGTCGCCATGGACGAGCGGGTATCCTCAAGTACACCGAGGCCCAAACCGTGGCGGTGCAGCGCTGGCTACCACTCGGCACCCCCAAGGGCATGTCGGAGGAGCGTTTCGTTGGCTTGATGACCCGCGCCCTGAGAACGCTGCGCTGGGTGCCAGGGTTGCGCTGAACCGATCCGGGGCCAGGGGCCTAGAGGTCGACTACCGCGTCCCAGTGCTCGGCCTTCAAACGCGGCCACTCGATCTCGAGCCACGGGGTAAAACGTTCCGGATCCGCCGCCATCTCCTGGTCGAGCACCTCGGGCGTCACGAAGCGCCAGTCACTGATCTCGTTACGGTTGACCTTCACCTCGCCCTCGACTCTCCCCACGAACACCGAGCACAACTCGTGCTCCGAGCCGCGATCTTCGAAGGGTACCTGGTACTCGAATTTGAACTGGAAGCGCAGGTCGGCCCAAATTCCGAGCTCCTCCTCCACCCGGCGCCGCGCCGCCTCCGAGATATCCTCACCCCGGCGCGGGTGGCTGCAGCAACTGTTGGTCCAATATCCGGGCCACAGCTCCTTCTGCTCGCTGCGCTGATGTAGCAACAACGCACCTGCGGAGTTGAACAGGAACACCGAAAACGCCCGGTGGAGCTTGCCCGGCCCGGCGTGGCAAGCCACCTTGCTCTCAAATCCGATCTCGCGGTCGTTCGCGTCGACCAGGATCAGCGGCTCGTCGGCGAAGGAGACGATTGGATCATCGTTGGTCCCCATGTCAGCCAATCTCCGTGATGATGGCGCTGTAGCCGGCGGCCCGCATGTCCGCCGCGATCTTCTCCGACACGTCCGGCGCATCCTCCGGACATAGGGCGACGATAGAGCCACCACCGCCGCCGCCGGTCAGCTTGGCGCCAAGCGCCCCAGCCCGACGCGCGATCCCGATCAACTCCTCCAATTCCCAGGTGCTGACCTGCAGGGAGTTCAACAGTCCCTGACAGACGTTCATGAGCTGCCCGAGCCTGGGCAGATCGTAGTCCTTGATCGCCTCAACCCCCTGGAGGGTGAGCTCGTCAATGTCCTTGAAGACTCCATCGTAGAGGCTGCGGTTGCTCTCCCACGCGGCTCGTACCGTCGCCACCGTCTTGGCGGTCAGGCTCTCCACCCCGGAAAGACCGATCACGATCGGAATCGGTTTGGGCACCGCGATCGACTCGATGAACGGTGGGTCCCCCTTCTTGAACAGGATGAACTTGCCGAAGGTCGCTAGTGTATTATCAATACCAGACGGGGTGCCGTGGGCGATCTCCTCGCAGGCGTAGGCGATCCGATTGACTTCGTCGTCGTTGATGTCGAGCTCACAGAAGCGGGCGACTGCCCGAATGGTCGCCACCGCCATAGAGGCGGAACCGCCGAGGCCCATGGCGCGCGGCAGGTGCGGGAAGGTCTCGATGACCATCGCCCGACCCTCTTGCCCCAGTTCCTTGAGGATGAGGTGCACGATGCGTTGCACCGCGGTCTTCGGGTCGCCGCGGAGTTTCTCCTCTACGCCCCAGCGGGGGATCAACACCTTGACGCCGTCCTCTCCGCGCCGCACCCGTGCTTGCACTGCGATCGGAACCGGCGCAGCGATGGCGTGGCTGCCATAGACCGCGGCGTGCTCCCCGAGCAGGATGACCTTGCCGTGCCCCGCGGCGTAGGCCTCATCGTCACCCGGTGGGATCACATACTCGCTCCCCCGACCCGGCTCATTGGCCAGGGAGGCTAAGATCTCCTTGGCCTTCCAAGCCTTGATCTCACCGTCGGCGATCAAGCGCTCGACCACGGCGTCGAAATTGTCCGGGGTGGCGCCCGCGGCCATCGCGCAGCTTCGAGCGTGCAGCGTCATGTGGCCGCGTTGGATCCCCTCGGTGCTCAACGCCCGAAGGGCGGCGAAGTTCTGCGCCAGGCCCACCGTAGCCATCACCTCCGCTAGCTCACGGGCGGACTTGACGCCCAGCAGGCGCAGGGCAAATCTGGCCGCCGGGTTGGCGTCGACGTTGCCGCCCACGATGCCAACCTTCAGCGGCAACTCGATACTCCCGCAGAGCTTGCCTCCCTCCCCAACCCACCAACGGGTTAGGGAGGTGTAGGCGTGGCCGCGGCCGGCGAAGGCATGGGCCGCCGCCTCGATGGCCCGCCAGTCGTTGCCGGTCGCGATGGCCACCGCGTCGATTCCATTCATGACGCCCTTGTTGTGGGTCGTGGCGCGGTACGGGTCTACGATCGCAAAATCGTTGGCCAGGATGATCGCCTCGCGGACCTCCTCACCGGTGCTGCCGTTGCCACCCAACGCCTCCACCGGGAT
>JAUUZB010000879.1 GCA_030590185.1 Deltaproteobacteria bacterium | reverse complement strand
CGCCACCAGGCGGTAGATGATGCGACCGACCTCGAAGGTGCCGCCCCCCACTTCGGTGAGGATTTCCCGGGCGCTGCGCTTGCCATCGACCAGCAGCAGCACCGCCTGCTCCTCCTGGGTCAAGCCCTGAGGCCCGGTGTGGGCCGCGCCGCCCGGTACCGGGTCGAGCACGACGTCGAAGGAGGGGATCGCCTGCTCGATTAGCCCCCACTCATCAACGCGGCGGTAGCCCTCCATCAACAGCTCGTCGGTGCCCAGCCCGAACTCGAACTCCAGCACCGCCTCCGGTAGCTCCTCGCTGGCGATGAAGGTGAACCGCCCGGTGCTCCAACGCAGCAGCTCGTAGACCAGCTCGGTCGACTGGCGCCGCAGCGCCTCGTGGAGCTGATCCTTGGTCACGTAGCCTAGCTTGACGATCTGCGTGCCGAGCCGGTAGCGGGTACCCTTGCGATTGGCCAGCAGGGTCTCGAGCTCGTCCTGCTCCATCAGTTTCTCCTGCACGAGAATGTTGCCGAGCAGGAATTCGTCGCGCACGTTTTCACCGGTGACCAGCCGGACCGAGCCCTCCTGCAGAGCGATGGAGATGACGGCGCTCTTGCGCGCCACCCGCAGAAAACCGCTCTGCCGTTGCAGCGAGAGGAGCTGAAACACCTCGGCGATGGAGATAATGCTGAGCGAGCCGGTAAGGCCGGCACCAACGTCGCGCTCGAAGAAGAGATCCTGGAGCAGGGGCTCGGTGCCGCCGGCCTCCAGGATGTTCCGCACCTGCTCGGCGGCCTCTGGATCCTCGTGCCCGAGGGCGTCGGCGATCTCTGCCGCCAGACGCTCGGCGCTGCTCGGCTTGAGCTCCTTGTTCGGCAGCTCGCCGGTGAGGTGAAACGGCCGGCGGCGAAAGTTTGGTTTGGCCAGGGTGTGCTGCACCACCGCCACCAGCGCCTCGGGAGCGAACGGCTTGGTGATGTGGTCGACGATCCCGAGCTCACGGATGAAACGGTCGCCGACCGGGTCGCCTCGGGTATTGATGATGACGATCGGCACACCCTCGAGGTCCGGGTCATCGCCGAGCAGGCTGCAGAGCTCATAGCCACCGATGCCGGACATCGTCAGCTCGAGGAGAATAACCTGCGGTTGAACCTTCCGTGCGACCTCTAACGCCGCGAGGCCATCATCGAGGCAGGTGACGTCGTAGCCGACCTCGGACAGCACCTTATCAGCGATGCGCAGCACGCCGGGCGCCTCGTCCACAATTAAAACCCGGGCGGGCGTCTCTTCTGCCATCCTCGATCCTCTTGTCCGGCCGCTTGCCGGAGCAGGCGGATTGTAGCTGATCTCCCGCCGGCACCCTACCACCAGGCCCCTGGCCGCCATTGAAAGACCTGGGGGCTTCCACTAGACTTCGAGCGAGGCAGCACTGAGATGCCAGCAGAAGAAGAGCTCGCCATCGGCATCGACCTCGGTACGTCGAACTCTTGCGTCGCGGTGGTGTTGGACGGTGAGGCCCGTGTCCTGGCGGACAAGCGGGGCGAGAAGGTGCACGCCTCGGTGGTCAGCTTCCCTGACGACGGCAAGGTGATCGTCGGCAACGCCGCCCGCAAAATGCTCACCAGCCACCCGGGGGAGACCGTCGCGTCGGCCAAGCGTTTGATCGGTCGCTTCTTCTTCTCCGGTGAGGTGCGCAAGGCCAAGGCCCGCTATGGCTACGAGCTGGTGGAGGGGGAAAACAGCGCGGTGCGGATCAAGATCCGCGACCAGGAGTACGCGCCCCAGGACATCTCCGCCTTGGTGCTCAAACGCATGAAGCGGGTCGCCTCCGAGGGCTTGGACCGTGAGATCAAGCGGGCGGTGATCACGGTGCCGGCCTATTTCAACGACAATCAGCGCCAGGCTACCCGGGACGCCGGTGAGATCAGCGGTCTCGAGATCCTACGGATCATCAACGAGCCCACCGCGGCGGCGCTCGCCTATGGCTACGGCAAGGAGGGCACCCAACGGGTCGCGGTTTACGACTTCGGCGGCGGCACCTTTGACGTCTCGGTCCTCGAGATCGGCGGCGGCACGTACGAGGTGTTGTCGACCGCGGGTGACACCTACCTGGGCGGCGACGATATCGATGAGCGGGTGGTGACCTTCATGGCCAACGCCTTTTATCAGGACACCGGCATCGACCTGCGTCAGGATCCGAAGGCGCTCCCGAAGCTGTCGATGGCGGCCGAGGAGGGCAAGCGGAAGCTGGCGACCGCCGACCAGATGGCTTTCGATCTGCCGGCGATCTGCACGGGGCCGGACGGCAAGGTTCACGACCTCCAGGTGACCCTCTCTCGCAAAGAGCTGGCGCGCATGACCATGGACATGATCCAGCGCACCTTCAAGGTCTGTGACGAGGCCCTGCAGGCGGCACGTATGGTCGCCACCGATCTCGACGGGGTCGTGCTGGTTGGCGGTCCGACCCGGTTGCCCTTCATCCGCAAGGCGGTGCAGCACTATTTTCAGCAGGAGCCCCACGACGACGTGAACCCCGACGAGGTGGTGGCGCTCGGCGCGGCGCTTCAGGGTCACGCCCTGCTCAACGCCGGGCCGCCGACGATGCTGCTCGACGTCACCCCGCTGCCGCTGCGTTTGGCCACGGTCTCCGGGTACACCGAGGAGATCATCGAAAAGAACACGCCGATTCCGATCGAGCGCACCCGCACCTTCACCACCGTGCGCGATAACCAGGACCGAGTGCAGGTGGTCGTCTTGCAGGGTGAAGACCGTCAGCAGAAGAACTGCGAGCTGCTGGCCCACTTCGAGTTCTCTGGCCTGCGACCGGCGCCCCGTGGTGAGGTCGAGGTCGAGGTCACCTTTGAGATCGACGCCAACGGCATCGTCAACGTCTCCGCCAAGGATGTGGAGACCGGCCGGCAGGCATCGACCGAGGTGAAGTTGTCGAGCGGCCTCAGCGAAGAAGACATCGCGGCCAGCCGTCGCCGCACCGAGGCTACCGAGATGACGGCGGTGTCCTCTTGACGCAGCTCAACCCCCAGTTCGTGGCGCAGGTCGCGAAGATCATGGGGGCCTTGGACAACCTCGACTATTTCCAGCTGCTGCGCCTCCCCTACGAAGCCACCGACGAGCAGATTCGCGCCGGCTACCACAGCCAGGCGCGCACCTTTCACCCGGATCGCTACAACTACCTGGGCGCCCCGGATCTGGTGCGGGATCTGGGGGTGATCACCAAGCGCATCACCGAGGCCTACGTCATCCTGCGGGATGAGGAGAAGCGCTCGGCGTACCTCGTCCATCTCCAGGGTG
>JAUUZB010001017.1 GCA_030590185.1 Deltaproteobacteria bacterium | reverse complement strand
GGTGCAGGTAGGGCGACACGACATCGGTGATCAGGGTGCCGGTGGCCGGGGTGACGCCCGCGGTCGTGTCCCAATAGAGATTGTACGACGTGGCGGTCATGGCCGGATCCCAGGTGAGCATCACCTCACTGTCACGCGGATCCCCGTCGAGCTCGGTGGGCGCCGGCGGTGGCGAGGGTGAGCCAAAGTCCGCGATCAACTCCCAACGGTTGAGCGTGCCTGCGTCGGGCGATCCGTCGTCCGTGACCCACAGGGTCCACTGGCCATCGATCGGCAGGTTGAACAGGCCGGACAGGGGCGTCTCGGGCCGGAAGGAGCCGGTGAACGGCGCGCCGGTGGATGAGATGGCGGTGATCGCGGTCGCCGCCTGATCGTCGAAGACGGTGCCCGTGAAGTTGTCACCCGCCCCACCGTTGTTGCCGCTCAGCGTGAAACAGAGCGGCGCGCCGTGGTTGTCGAACTCGAGGTAGATGTCGAGGTCGCCAATCCAGGGGTGGGTGATGTCGACGAGGACGTTGACGTCGTGGATGTAAGCGTTGCGGGTTATCTCGATGGTCGAGGTGACGGCGCCGACGTCTCCGCAGCCGGTGTCGTTGCCGCCGTCATCCGGGATCGCTACCCCCGGCGTGGCCACGAAGACATCGGAGGTCGCCTGCAACGGCGTGGTGGTCGCCTCGCCCGAAGGCGCGCCCTCACCGCCGGCGTTCACCGCGGTGACCACGTAGAAGTAGGGCACCTCATTGGTCAAGCCGAAGTGCCTGTACGGCGAGGTGACACCGGTGACGGCGTTGCCGGTGGCCGGGGTGACGCCGGTGGCCGTGTCCCAATAGACGTTGTAGTAGCCGGCGCCCGCGACCGCCGACCAGCTCAACCCCACTTCGGTATCACCGGGCGACGCGAAGATGCTCGGTGTGCCCGGTACCGGCGGTGGCGCGCCGGGATAGGTGATCGAGAGGTGCCAGCTGTTGAGGGTGCCGACGTCGGCGCCGCTGTAGGAGTCGCTGACGTAGAGCGTCCAGGTACCGGTCATGGGCCCGCCGGCAAAGGTAGCCAAGGAGCCCTCGGGCCGGAAGCTACCGGCGAAGGGCGCGGTGCCGGCGGTGATCTCGGCGGCGGCGTCATCATCGAAAACCGTGTTCGCGTAATTGTTGCCGCTGCCGCCGTTGCCCGTGCTGAGCTCGACGCAGGTGGTGCCGCTGCCGTCGTCGAAGCCGAGGAAGAGGTCGAGGTCCCGGACGTAGGGGTGGGTGATGTTGACCGTCACCTCGACCTCGAGGACGGTGCTCGCCTGCTGGATGTCGATGCTCCGGGCCAGGGCGCCGACCGCGCCGCAGCCGGTGGCGGCCGCGTTGGTGATCACCGTGTCGGGGCGATCCATGAACAAGGCCGGCGGCTCGAGGGGATTCGGAGTGGCCGCGACCTCGGCCGAGGTGGGACCCTCACCCGACACCGTGACGGTGGCGCTGACGAGGTAATAGTACGTATCGCCATTGGTGACCGGAGCGTGGAGCCAGGGGGAGGTGACGCCGGCGTCGTGATTGGCGGTGGCGGGGTCGAAACCAGGGGTGATGTCCCAGTAGATGTCGTACTGCGCCGCCCCTGGCACCTCATCCCAACGTAGGGTGACGTTGCCGTCGTCGGGCAGGGCGCGGAAGTTGGGCGGCACCGGCAGGGACCAGTATTCGGCCCCATAGATGTCGAAGGCGCTATTGCCATCGACGCTGAAGTAGATCGAGTCACCGGCGGCGACGGGGTAGCAGTACTCCGGACTGAGCGCCGCGTTGGCCGTGTCGCAGGTGCTGGTGGTGAAGGTCCCATCGTTGAAGACGTGCAGATCGACGTCGGCGGTGAGACTCGACAGTCCGATGACGTATTCGGCGGCATCGACCACGGGGGTCAGCACGTAGTACCCGGCGCTGGTCACCTGGCTGGGGCTGACTTCGTAGGGCGAGATCGGCATCGGGTTGAGCGCCGTACCGACGTCGAGCGCCCGCAGGACGCGGAAGGAGCCGACCAGGTGGATGGTGCTCTCGCAGTTATCTGGATGACAGAGGGTCAGGTCGAAGGTGCCGGCGATGCCGCCGCCCTCGGCGTCATAGCGGTCGATCACCACCGTGCCGGTGGAGGCGGTGCCGTCGTCGCTCTCGAAGGTATCCGAGCCCGAGACGTAGAGCGCCCGCAGATCCCCACCCGCGACCGTGTAGGTGCCGAGGCTGGCGCCGTAGAAGTCGATCCACAGCCGCTGGTTCCAATCCGCGAAGAACCCCTCGGCTAGGTTGAGGGCGGTGGCCGTTTGTGGCGTCGGTCCCCAGCCGGCGGTCAGCTCGTGGGCTCCGCTGGCCACCGGGTCGAACCCACCTGGCGCCCCGGCGTCGGCGGTCTGGTCGTAGCGGGTCAGCTCGTAGCCATCGACGGTGAGGATGAAATGGGGCGATAGGGTCGGCGTGGCACCGTGCTCGGCCGAATCGGCGCTCGCCCCGACGCCGTTGGAGGCAACGACCACGACGTGATACGGGATCTCGTTGGTGAGTCCGCCGATCACCAGCCCGGGGTTGCCGGTGAGGAAATCGGGGCTGGCGCTGCCGGTACCAGAGGTCTGCGACCAATAGACCGTGTATGACTCCGCCCCCGCCACCGGCGTCCAGGTGACGGTTAGCATCTCGTCGTCCGGCACGACCCCCACGCCGGTGGGGGCATCTGGCACCGCCAGGGGCGCGGTCGGCGTGGCGCTGACCTCGAGCGACGGGATGCCCTCACCGTTGGCGTTCGTGCCGGTGACCACGAAGTAATAGAGGGTGTCATTGGTCAGGCCGGTGATCGGCACGCCGGACACGGCGCTGGCCACCGGGGTGGTCCCAGCTCCATCCGCCGGCGAGCTGGTGTTGAAGTAGACGGTGAAGCTGTCGGCGGTCTGCACCTCATCCCAGGTCAGCGTGGCTCCTTGG
>JAUUZB010000104.1 GCA_030590185.1 Deltaproteobacteria bacterium | reverse complement strand
GGGTGGGTGTTTGCAGGGCCTGTTCCAGCTCGGTGGTGGGGCTCATGTCGCTGACCCGCACCGAGACGAGCTCGAGTCCCATGGTGTCAAGGGTGGGGGTTGAACTAAGCCCCTTCTCGATGGTGCCCTGGATCAGGCCGAGGCCCTCGCCGAGCAGCGGGCGGATATCGCTCTCGGCGAGATGCTTGGAGGCGATCTCCTGGGCCATCCCGGTGAACAGGGTGGCGAGCTGATCGAGCGGTTGCTTACGGTAGACGCCGTTGGCGAGGTCGATGGAGAAATCGAGCCGCCCGCCGAGCACCTCGGCGTTGATCACCCGGAAGGTGATCGTGCCCTGCACGGTCACGTCTTGGAAATCCTTGGAGCGGCCGTGGAACAGGAACGGCAGATCGCGATTGTCGACCGGCACCTCGGCGATACTCGTGTTCATGGGCCGGAAGAAGAACGCCAGGCCGCGGCCGCTCTTGATCAGCTTTCCACGTCGGTAGCGCAGGACGTGGAAGCTGGTCTCGCTGCGCGCGTGTTTGAGGAATGGGAAGCTACGGATGTCTGCCATGGGGTTCTCCGAGTTGGGCCTCAGGTGCCCGAGATCTTCGGATCGGTGGCGACGCCGACCCGCCACGCTTTGTCGCGGAAGAAGATGAACAACACTTGGATGATAGAGGCCGCCGGCACGGCGAGCAGGGCCCCGGTCAACCCATAGGCGTGCTCGCCCACGACCAGCGCGAAGATCACCAGCACCGGGTGCATGCGCGCCGCGGTGCCGATGATCCGCGGGTTGAGCAGGTTGGCCTCCACCAGATGGATGCCGATGACCCAGAGCAGGATGAAGAAGGCGGTGGTGATGTCGAGCCCGGACTGGTTGGAGACCAGGGCGGTCAGCACGATCGGGATGGTCGATAGGATCGAGCCGAAGATCGGAATGAGGCTGAGCACCGCCGCCACCGAGGCGAGCAGCAGCGCGTACTTGATGCCGAAGATCATCAAGCCGATCCAGGTTAGGGCGCCGTTGACCAAGCAGATCACCAGTTGGCCGCGGATCACGCCGCTGAGCCCCTTGTCCACCCCGACCACGATGATGTCGTAGTCGTCGCGGTTGCCGAGCGGCACTAGCCCACGGACGAAGCGGTTGATCCGGCCAAGGTCAATGAGAATGAAGGCGGCGACCATCAGCACCAACACCGAGGTGAAGATGCTCTTGATCAGCGCTCGGATCACCGCCTGACCGAAGCGAAAAACGCTCCCGATCTGCGTCTGCAGACCACTGAGCAGGCCTCGGGTCTGGGCGCGCAGCTTGTCCTCGAGGTTGAGCTCGACGGTTGCCTTCTTGCTCGGGGCCAGGATGAAACTACCGTCCTTCTGCGGGCGGACCTCGACGCCGGTTGGCTGCAGGCTGATCGCCAGTCGGCCGTCCGCTAACGGCGTGACGAGGATTTGAGTGTCCGGCGGCACCAGGCTGTCGGTGACGTCCGGTGCCCAGTTTTGGGCCAGCTTCGGCGGCGGCGGATCGGCGCTGGGGAAGCGTTCTCGGATCCAACCGGCGAGCTCCGGCACCCAGATGTCGTTGAGCTTCTCGTACATCGCGGGCGCCTCGGCCCCGACCCGGCCGATGTCCCGGGTCAGCCGCGGCAGCAACAGCAGCATGAAGGCGGCCACCACCGACAGGATGACGGCGTAGCAGAGGATGATCCCAACCGCGCGCGGCATGCGGCGGCTGCCGTCCTTCTTGACCGACAGGCGGCGGATCACCGGCGCCAGGATGTAGGCGAGGAGCAGCGCAAAGATGAAGGGCAACACCACCTGCCGGGCCAATAGCAATACCAAGACGCAGAAGCCGAGGAAGCCCCACAGCTTGGCGAGTCGGCGGCCCCAGCCGCCGGGCGCAAAGGCGCTGATGAACAGGCGCGGCCGGGATGAAGGGTCGCCCACGGTTGGCGTGGAGGGTGGCGGCACGGGCGCTGGCGCAGGTGCAGGATCCGACTCGTCCGTGGCGTCGGGCAGCTTGTCCTCAGGGGTCCCGTCTCGTTCGCTCATGACCGCTCAGGAGTAAACAGGAAATTCGCCGGCCAACGCCAATGGATTCTGGTCTGGCCGCGGGGCCTCCTTTGACCGGGTCCAGGGAAGGAACTATATCTTTCGCACCCCCCGCCATGCGTGCTGGGGGAGGGGGATCGAATGCCCAAGGTCGATGTCCGCGCAAAGGTAGCCGAGCAGGCGCGCCAGGATTTTGGCGTTGAGCCGATCGCCGTCGTTGATGGAGAGGACGTCTACGGCGGTCTGTTGGCCCTGCTGCCGGATCGGGTGGTCTTCTATAAGGAGCTGTTCGGTGATCTCGAAAAGCGCGGCGAGTATCCCTACGCGGAGGTAACGGAAGTTGCGGTTCGTGATGGTTTTGGCGGCAAGGAGATCAGCGGACGTTTTGCGGGCAAGGAGATGCGCCTGCGCCGCCTGGCACCGGATGACGCCGAGCTCCTGCAGGGCTGTTTTCTCGGACAGGTGCCCAGCCCGGCGCAACCGGCAGCGGTGATAGCACCCCCGGTCCCGCCCCCGACGCCCCAGAGACCGAAGACCCGGCCCCAGCCTCGTCCGCGCGCTGAGGCTGAGCCTCCCCCGCGTCGAGCTGTCCGAGCCGCCGTTGCCGCTGCGCCAACGCCGGAGGTGAACGAAGAGGATTGGTTCGAAGAGACCCCCGTCACCCGCCGCGCGGCGGTCGCGGCAGCTAAGCCGGCCGCTGAGGCCCCGGCCCAGGCCAAGAAGGGAGCCGGTTGTCTCGCCTGGCTGGTCATTCTCGCCCTAGCGGCGGCCGGTTTTTGGTACGCCGTGGAGCTCACCACGCGCATCGATCGTATCTCGGGCCAGGGAGACGAGGCCGAGGTGCTCCGTGCCGAAATGCTGGCGACCCGGGAGGAGACCCACAAGGACATCGAGGCCCTGCACGCCGAGTTGGCCGAGCTGCGCTCGAGTCTCGCCGCCGGGGACGAGATCGATCCCTGGCCCACGGCGCCGCCGCTGCAACCCCTCGATGGCTCGTTGGTCGGATACGCCACCGACCAGCCCCCCTCAGAGGAAACCTTCCGCGTGCCGATCGGTGACGCTCCGAGCCGCGGACCCGACAAGGCCTGGGTCACGGTGGTGGTGATGTGCGATTTCCAGTCCCCCCATTGCGGCAACGCCGGTCGCACCATGGCTGATTTGCGCAAGAGCTACGACAAGAACCTGCGGGAGGTCTTCAGGCACCTACCGTCGGATATCAACGATCGTGCCTTTGCCGCGGCCCATGCGGCCGAGTGCGCCCGGGAGCAGGGGGGGGTCAAGTTTTGGCGTTACCACGATTACGTGCTCGCCAACCAAAAACTCCTGAGCACCACGCCGATGCCGGAGATCGTCAAGAAGGCGGGCGTCTCCATGCCCAAGTGGAAGAAGTGCTACGACCTCGAGCGCCACGAGGAACGCATCGCCGCCGACGTCGTGTTCGCGGACCGCTACGGCGTTGCCTGGGCGCCGGCATTCTTCGTCAACGGGCGGCTATTGCCCGGTGCCCAAACCCAGGGGGCGCTCGAGAAGGTGATCGACGAGGAGCTCGCTAAGGCCAAAGCCAGCGGGATCCCAAAGGGCCAGTACTACCGCAAGGCAGTGCTCGAGCAGGGGGTCGAGCCATAGCTCCCGCCGTGCCCATCCCTCCGTAGCCGGGGGCGATGTTCCGATCTCACGATTTGGGGTATGTAGGGATTTCCAACAGGCGGGCAGCAGCATGGCAAGAATCGGAATCGACTTCGGCACCACGACCACGGTCGGGGCCCTCGTAACGGACGGCGGGATCGAGCTGTTAGCGGACGACAAGGGCCAGATCGTCTTCCCATCGGTGGTGGCGTTTCCACCGAACGGCGGTCATCTGGTCGGTGACGAGGCGAAATACCGCCGTCCGGTTGACGCGGAGAACACGCTCTTCTCCATGAAGCGGATCATCGGCTTGCCCTGGTCCAACCTGGTGGTTCAGGAATTCGTGGAAAAGTATCCGTTCAAGCTCGAGCCGGACTATCAGCAGATCCCGCGTTTCAACGTGCGGGCTGGACAATTCGATTCCGGCGAGGTGGGCGCCAAGTTGCTCCAGCACGTGTTGGAGCTGGCGCGGCGCGCTGGGCCTGAGCCGGAGGTTGTCGTGGTCGGCGTGCCGAGCGATTTTAGTTCCGCCCGGCGGATGGCGACCATCGACGCGGTCAAACATGCCGGCTTCGAGGGCGCGGTCTGCGTGGACGAGCCGCTGGCCATCGCCCGCGCCTATCTGCGGGAGGAGTGGGGCGAGCCGCGCCGGATCGCGGTCTACGACCTCGGCGGCGGCACCTTTGATGTCGCGATCTGTGAGATTCGAGGTGACGATTGCGTCTTGCTCGCGGCCGGCGGCGATCAGTTCCTCGGCGGCGATGACATCGATCTGGCCTTCGCCGAGTACGTGGCGGTGGAGGTGCTGCGCCAGCTGCAGTGGGACATCATGACCAGCCTGGAGTCTCGCACCCGTTTGATCGCTGAGTGCGAGCGGGCCAAGATCCAACTGTCCCAGCTCCAGATGGCGCGCATCAAGCTGCGGGCCATCGAAAATGCCGAGATGTTCGTGGGCAGGGAAATCACCATCGAGCGCAAGCAGATCGACCGCTGGGGTTATGACCTGGCGCGCCGTACCTTCGTAGTTTGCGACGACGTGATTGCGCGTGCTGGTTTGCAACTCGGCGATATCGACGAGGTGTTCCTGGCGGGGGGCACCACCCGGATGCCCTCCATCCAAAAGGCGATCGCGCACTACTTTGGCAAGGAACCGAAGGTCTCCGACTCACCGGATCATCTGGTGGCGATCGGCACCGCCGTGATCGCCGAGGAGCTCGCCGCGCCGACGGCGGTGCCCGAGCCCGTGGCTGGCGTGGAACGGCGACGCGACTTGCGGCGCAAGACCTCTCTGCGCGTGCGGGTGGGGTTCAAGGACCTGGCTGAGTTCCAAACCCTGTTCGCCCACGACATCTCCGAGGGCGGGACCTTCGTGGCGATGGCCAAGCCGCCCAAGCCCGGCACCGAGCTGTTGCTGCGCATCGAGATCGGCGACCAGGAGGATCTCGAAATTCATGCCCGGGTCGTGCGCCGGGTGCTCAGCTCCCGCGAAGAGGGTATCTCCGGCATGGGGGTCGAGTTCGCCGATATCGGAGCCGACGAGAAGACAACTCTACAGGACCTGCTCGAACGCACCGCGCAGCTGTTCGGCCCCGCCCGGCCTCGCGCTTCGCTCGCCGGCGCGCCCGCTGGTGTGGTGGACAAGAAGTGACGCGGGCACGTCCAGTCCCTGATCCGACCGGCGTCTGCCCACCGTAGGCTCGATGTCACACCCTCCCGCGTTTTCGATGCGGCCGGCCCGCCCGACCCTGCGCCACCGCATCGCAGAGGTGATGGAGCCGTACCAGGGGGGCGTCGCCCTCAATCGCGTCAGTCTCTTCGTCGACCTGTTCATCCTGATCTGCATCCTGGTCTCCTGCACCCTGGTGGTGGTGGAGCACTACGTCCCCGCCTACGAGGGGCTCCTCTGGAAGATCGAGATCGTCTTCGCCGCGATCTTCGTCGTCGAATACCTGCTGCGCTGGTACGCGGCGCCGAACCGTTGGACCTATCCCTTTGGCCTGTTCGCCATCATCGACCTGGTGGCGATCCTGCCGACCATCCTGGTGCTGACGCCGGACGCCCTGATGTTGAGGATGGTGCGCGGCGTTCGCCTGCTGCGCATCCTGCGCTTGCTTCGCCTGTTGCGCTTGATCCGCCTGTTTCGTTACGGCCACCTGATCCGCGACGCGTTGGTTCGCGCACGCATCGCGGCGAGCGCCGCCAACCATCAATATCGCCTAGGCCAGATCGGCCGCCTCCTGATGTGGGTGGTGGTCGCCTGGGTGGTCGGGGCCAACCTGCTGCACGTCACCGAGGTGAGCTTGGGGGGTGAGAGCGGGCCCTACGGCGACTATTGGCAATCCTATTGGCACATCCTGATCGTCTTGACCTCGGGCATCGAGGACAAGGAGCCGCTCTCGGCCCTCGGCCGGGCGGAGGTCACGGTGGTGTTGCTGGCCGGCATCTGCGTGGTCGGTCTGTTCACCGGTCAGATTGTCTCAGCGGTGGTGCGACGCAGTCAGTGGGCGGGCAAGATCGCGATGATGCCGCCCGGCTCGACCTTCGCGAATCACATCTTGATCCTGGGCGCGAACCCTCACCTCGACGAGTTGGTTCGCGAGCTGCAAGCGGCTCTCAACGGCCGCTATCACATCCTGGTGGTCTCCCCCCGGGCCGAGGAGCTCGAGGCGACCGACCCGCTCGTCTATCGCAACGTCTTTGCCCTGGCCGCCGACCCCGGCCTCCGCCGAACCCTGGCGGCCGCCGGAGTGGAGCGCACCACCCGGGTGATCGTGTTGTCCGAGCCCCCCGACCAGGAGACCGATCCACGCATCCGCGACAGTCGAACCCTGATGGTTACCCTGGCGGTGCTCACCGCCAACGACGCGGTCCCGATCGTGGCGGAGATCGAGTCGCCGGAGACGGTGCGGCAAGCTGCCATCCTGCATCGCGTCGAGTTCGTGGTGAGCCAGAGCTACAGCGCCCGACTGATCAGCAACGCGGTGCTCAACCCGGGGAGCGTCGAGATTTTCAACCATCTAATGACCTTCGGCGATGACACCTGTGAGTTCTACGAGATCACCGTCCCGCCGGACCTAGTGGGGCGCACGTTTCAGGAGGCCCAGAAGTTTTTTCTGGACAAGGACGAGGAGCCGATCGTGCTGGTAGGTTTGGCGGACCGGGCGCGCGAGCTCGACACGCGTTTCCTGCTCAGCCCCAGCGCTGCCCACGGGACGCCGGCACCGTCCGAGATCATTCTACGAGCCGAGGATCGAATCGTCGTGACCGCCTACACATCGCCACGCTGCGCCGTGGCCGAAGCGGAGGACCTGTGGACCGGGAAGATACTCTCGCGACGTTGAGCGACCACGTCGTCATTTGCAACTGCAACGCCAACGTCGGCAAGATCGTCGAGGAGCTTCATACCGCCGACGTGCCCGTGCCGTTGACGATCGTGTTGGTGATTCAAGACCTGGCGCTCTGGCACGCCAACCCGGATTGGCACCCAGAGAGTTTCATCCCGGAGAGTTTCATCCAGGTCGAGGGCAGTCCCACCGAGGAGGCTGTCCTCGAGCGGGTCCACATCGGGCGCGCCCGGGCCGCGGTCGTGCTCGCGGATCCCAGCCAGGGCAACCTGGCCGATGCTCGCACGACCCTGATCGCGCTGGCCATCGAGCACGGGGCGCCGGCCGTGCACACCGTGGTGGAGTTGCTCCGGCCTGGGAATCGCGTCCACTTGATGGCCACTGAGGTGGACGAGGTGGTTTGTGTGTCGGAGATCAAGGAGAAGCTGATCTCCCAGAGTTGCGTGACCCCCTGGGTCAAGAATGTCTTCCGTCACATTCTCGCGGCGGAGCGGAGCACGGCGAAGCTCTACCTGCGGGAGGTTCCGGAGGGGTTGCGCGGCGAGAGCTTCCGCGAGTTGGCGGGCCGGGCCATCGCCGTGCAGGCGCCCTTCGTGATCGCCGGCTTTCTCTACGGGCAGCGCGGCGAACAGCAGGCCAAGATCGTCATTAGTCCCCCAGCCTGGGAGGAGCCCGGCAAGGACACACCCCTCGAGGCCGGCGACCAGCTGGTGTTGATCGCGCGCGCCGCGCCGCGACTCTAGCAGTTCCTGGCCGGTGAGGAAGCGACCGCCGCGACGGAGTGACCGACCGAAAACCGAGCCGGCTGGTCAGGGCGCGGGGTTCGCCGCATTGACCGCCCCCCGGGCTCGTGCTTTGGCTGGGCGGCGCCGGGCCCGCAGCAGTTGGTGGGGCGCCTGGGCATCAACCGCGAGGGAGTCACCATGCGTACGAAGATCGCAGCGATTATCGGTTTGTTCTCGTTGGCCCTGTCGGCCGGCTGCGCGAACCCCAAACCCGTGGTGGTGGCGACGGCGCGGCCGCTAGGTATGACGATGGTAGAGGCCAAGCAGGTGGTGGCCTCCTTCGAGGCCAAGCAGGCCGAGCTTCTCGCTGGTGACCCACTGGCCAACCCGACGTCGCTGGAGGATGTCCTCGGGATCCTCAAGCGCGATCAGCTCGGTCTCTTCGGTAAGGGCGTGGAGATCGCGTCTCAACAGGACACCGTCGACGCCATGGCGCTGCGCGCTCAAATCGAGCTCGCCTGGGGTGAGGGCCAAGCGATCCTCGGAGAGGTGCTCTGGGACATCGCCGAACGGCAGCGCAAGGCGGCGCGGCAGATCGAGCTCAAGAAGGCCTCGGGGGATTTCGCCATCGATGACGACAAACGTCTGACCCGGCTCAAGAGCTCGGCCTCAGAGGCGACCCGCATCGCCCAGGCGCTCAACCTCCTCGCATCTGAGCACGTCGCCAAGGGCGCCGAGGTGGTGCGCG
>JAUUZB010000546.1 GCA_030590185.1 Deltaproteobacteria bacterium | reverse complement strand
CCTGTCGATCATCAATTACACCACCATGGGCATCCCGCTCGGCTTCATCGCGCGTCCGATGGTGTACATGCTCAAGCTGTTCCACGGCTGGCTCAACAGCTGGGGCCTCGCGATCATGCTCCTGACCTTGGTGGTCAAGATCGTGCTGTTCCCGTTTACCTACAAGAGCGCGGTGTCGATGCGGAAGGTGCAGATGCTCAAGCCGCAGCTCGACAAGATCAAGGAGCAGCACCCAGACGATCGCGAGAAGCAGCAGGCGGCCCAGTGGCAGCTCTACAAGGACAGCGGAGCGAATCCCCTCGGCGGTTGCCTGCCGATGCTGCTGCAGATGCCGGTTTGGTTTGCGCTCTACCGCGCCCTGTGGACGTCGGTGGATCTCTACCAGCAGTCGTTCATGTGGCTGCCGGACCTCACCGCCAAGGAGCCGGGCTTTCCCTTTTTGGCGCTCAGCCTCGGCGTGGTGATGTTCTTCCAACAGCGGCTGACGCCGATGTCGGTCGATAGCCAGCAAGCGAAGATGATGAAGTGGGTGATGCCGATCATGTTCACCGTGTTCATGTTCGCGTTGCCGAGTGGGTTGGTGCTTTACATCTTCATCAACAGCGTGATGAGCATCGGGCAGCAACTCGCCATCAATAAAACCGTCGGACCGCCGGTCGCGGCGCCCGGCCCGGGGGCGACGGTCGCCAAGCTCGAGCCGGCCAAGAAGGCGAAGAAGAGTGATACTGGCGGGCGCCCGGGGCGTCGCCGAAAGGCCAAGTGACGGGGCGCGGAACAATCGATCAATTTATGGAGACTCGTGCGCGGTTGGTAGCCGAGTCGTTGATGGGAGTAGATCATGGCAAGTGAAGAGTTTGAGGGACGTACGGCAGCTGAGGCGGCGATCAAGGCGTGTGATAAATGGGACGTCTCGCGCCGTCAGCTGAAGTTTGAGGTCATCAGCGACGAAGGCGAGGGATTGGACCGCAAGGTGCGGATCTCGGCCGAGGTCGACGGGAGCGCACCGGCCGAGTCCACCGGCGGTGGCGGCGCAGAGCGCTCCTACGATTCGCCGCGCGAGTCGCGTGACGGCGACGGTGGTCGCGATAGTCGCGATAGTCGCGATAGCCGCGATAGTCGCGATAGTCGCGGTGGTCGCGGTGGTCGCGATAGTCGCGATAGTCGCGGTGGTCGCGGTGGTCGCGATAGTCGCGATAGTCGCGGCGGTCGCGGTGGTCGCGATAGTCGCGGTGGTCGTGGTGGTCGTGGCGGTGGTCGTGATGGTGGTCGTGGCGGTCGCGATGGTCGTCGTGGCGGTCGTGGCGGTGGTCGCGGTGGCCAGGAGACCGGCGATGGCATCGAGGCGCTTCTCGATCTCGAGACCATCCCCGCGGAGCCCGGGCCCAAGCGCGACGTGCTCGAGGGGGAAGGCTCCCCCAAGGCCCAGAAGGGCGGCGAGGCGCTGGCGGAGCTCCTTCGCCTGAGCAACCTCAAGCTCGAGCGGTTCTTGGTGCAGGACGACGCGGAGGAGATCCACTTCGACCTGCGCGGCGAGGACGAAGCCAAGATCATCGGTCGCAAGGGCGAGGTCTTGCTCGCCCTGCAGTTCATCCTCAACCGGGTCGTCAGCCGGCAGGTCGAGGACGAGCAGGTGCTGGTGCTCGACGCCGCTTCTTATCGGGGACGACGCCGTGAGGCCCTGGCCAACCTGGCCAAGCGTCTCGCCGAGCGCGCCATCGAGGAGAACAAGGCGGTGCGTCTCAGCCCCATGTCCGCCCACGACCGGCGGGTGTTCCACATCACCCTCAAGGAGATGGAGGCGGTCGAGACGCGCTCCGAGGGGGATGGGCTCTACCGGAATCTTCTGATTATCCCGTCCGAGTTCGCTTAGGGCGCCCTTCGACACGCGGCCGGCTGGCGCCGGCCGCGGCTCAGGGTGAACGGATAGATCCGTTCAGGCGATCTCCTGCGCCTCCTGGCGCGCCTGTTGATCGAGCTTGGCGAGCAACCGATCGCCGCTGCTGTGGATCAGATCGCAGTGGTAGCGCACCCGCGGCTCGACCCGCTCGAGCCAGCGCTCGGCTAGATCCCGGCGCTCCGGGTGCTCCTGGGCCTGGGCGATCAACACCTCGGCGATGGCCACGTCGACCAACACCTGGGTGAGGTTCTCGGCGTGCAGCAGGCCGTGGGCGAAGTCGCGCTTGGGGTCCCAGTTCCTCACAAAGGTGTTGAAGGCCTCACCGAGGGGCCCGTCGAGGGCGAGGGAAGCCTTGCCCCGCGCCACCCGCCACATGATGTACTGCTGGGCCGAGTAGGCCATGGACTGGAGCTTGTAGAAGGTGCGCTCCATCGGGTCGATCGCCTTGACCGCGTTGAGCTTGGTGGCGGCGACCTTCTTGAGGAAGCGCTGGGGGTTCTTGGTGATTTGACCGAGGTTGTCCTTGAGCGCCATCAGGGCTTGGATCTGACTGGTCCCCTCGTAGACCGGCAAGACCAGCGCGTCGCGTAGCAGGCGTTCCGGCGCGTAGTCTTTGGTGTAGCCGTTGCCGGCGTGGATCTGCATGGCGAGGCGCGCGAAACGCACGGCGCTCTCGGCGGCGAAGTACTTCAACAGTGGCGTCAAAAAACGCGAGCGCCACTGGCGCTTCTTGATTTGGCGGCGGGTCTCGGCGTCGTGCAGGTTCGGGTTGTTCTTTTGAGCCTCCTTGAGCTCGAGCAGGGTGGTGGTCTCCTCCGCCATGGCCGCGTCCACCGCGAGCGCGCGCAGACCCTTGATGGTGACCTCCATCTCGTCGAGCATGTCGGCGATCATCGGGTGTTGATCGATGGTGACCCCCATGCTCACCCGCTCGGCCGCGTAGTCCTTGGCGCAGCGATAGGCGGCCTCGCACAGGCCGATACTCTCGAAGGTGACCCCGAGCCGGGCGTGGTTCATGAGCTGCACGATCAGCTTGAAGCCGTCGCCAACGTTGCCGATCAAATCCGCCGCCGAGTCTTCGTATTGCACCGAGCAGGTGGCCGAGCCGTGGTGACCGATCTTCTCCTCGATGCGATCGACCCAGGCGTTCTTGATCGTTTCTTCTCCGGCCACGGCGTTGTCCCGCTCGAGCTCGAGGGGCACCAAGAACAGGGAGAGCGCCTTGAGGCTGTCCTCGTTGGCGGTCTTGGCGAGCACGAAGTGGTACTTGCCGTGGCCGGAGGTGATGAAGATCTTGTTGCCGGTGACCCGCCAGACGCCCTCATCATCCTTGACCGCCTTACAGCGCAGGGCGGCGAGGTCGGAGCCGGCGTTGGGCTCGGTGAGATCCATGGAGCCCCAGGTCTCGCCGCTGAGGATCTCGTTGATCTCCTTTTGCCAACGGGTCTTGACGATGCGCCCCTTGGCGTCGAACTCGGTGGTGCCCTCCTTGATGGAATAACCGACCAGGGTGATCAGCATGGCGACGTGGAAGCCAAAATGGGTCATGGTCGAGACGTCGCCGCGGGCGACCATCTCGGAGATGAACAGGTAGAGCAGCCCCGGGCAGGCCTGGCCGCCGAGCTCGCGCGGGATGCACAACCCGTAGACGCCCATTTCCTTGAGCATGGCGAAGATCTGCTCGTGCTCCTCGTTCATCTGCACCACGCCGTCCACCATACGGGTGCCCTTTTGGTCCATGGCCGCCGCCCGGGTGTCGACCTCCTCGGCGGCGAAACCACCCATCAAATCGATGATGTCGCGGTAGTTGTCGAGGGCCTCCTCCCAATCCCCGGGGCCGTCCTCGGAGGTATAGTCGTCCTCGATGATGTCGATCAGCGGTTTCCAGTCGACTCCCTTCTCCAGGTAAAAGCGGATGTCGTCGTTATCTGAGAAGAAATTGGGCATGGCGGGTCCTCGCGATGGCGCAGGGGAAGATACCCCAGCCCTTTTTGTAAGGGACGTGGCGCGATGCGTCAAGCCATGACGCACGTCGTCGAAGGGCGACGTTGGGCCGGGGCACGGGGCTCCGCGGAGGGCACGGAGCTCCACGGAGGTTGTCGTGTCTGAGTTTCTTTCGGCGTGGGGCTCATTTGTGCTGAGGGCTTCCATGGGCAACGCCCCCCGATGGCGCTATAACCTCCACTAGGTGGGTTGGTTACGACAGTGGTTGCGCCCCAAGGCGGTTCGGCAGGAGCGGGTGTCGGATCACGAGAACATCCTCGTGATCAGCGACGTGCACCTCGGGGAGGATCTCTCCACCACCGGCCCGGAATATCTCTCTGACCACATCCGGGTGTTGAACCGCGAGGTCGCCGGTTTTGTGTCGGCCCACGGCGAGCCCCCCACGGAGTCGCGGCCTTGGCACCTGGTGATCAACGGCGACATGTTCGACTTCGTGAAGGTCTCCCTGCGCCGGGATACAGACGAGGCGCCGCTCGCCAGGGACGGGTCCGGGGCCGAGGCGCCGGAGCGCGAGGCACCGG
>JAUUZB010000038.1 GCA_030590185.1 Deltaproteobacteria bacterium | reverse complement strand
TTGGGCATGACCCCGACCTTCTTCTTGCCCATGTAGAATCCCTCGGCGACGCGGATGGTGTCGCCTTCAGCTACGGATCCCATCACCTTCCACAGGGACTTCTTGGGGCTCGCCTTGCTGCCGTCGTGCGACTTGCTGCCGGTGGTCTTCGAAACGTAGATGTCCTTGGCCGACGCCGTCGCGGCTAGCGCGAGGGACACTGCTATGAAAACGAGAGCTCTCTTCATGTTGGTTCTCCACCCGACGAGGATTGTGCGAGGGCGGAAAGTAATACACCCCATGGACAGCCGCAACTCGCATGGTTGGGTTGCAGCCACCCCTCTCCTCATTCCACCCTATCCCCACGCGGCCTCGATGGCCGACCGAGACGGTGTTCTTTCGCGTGATCGAAGGGTTCCGTTGGCGGTATGATGCGACGATCATAGCGACAGGGGGATGCACATGTTGCTGCCGATTTATGGGCGCGGCCTCGCGCCGGTTTTGATCTCGTTTTGGCTGGTTCCGTTGGTGGGCTGCATTCCGGAGTACGGCCTGCCGGAGGGCGCTCACCTCGGCTGCGCCGACGACGCCGACTGCCCGGAGGGATGGGAGTGCAGCGCCGCCAGCGACGAGTGCGTCGAGCCGTCCAGCAATGAGGCGCCGGTTATCGAGATCGGTCTCATCGCCCACAGCGTTGGTGTCGTCACCATCCCGGTCACGGTTCGCGACAGTGAGGGTGACGAGGTGACGCTGGAGGCCATCCTCCTGCATGGAGGGCTCGAGATACCGATCACGATTTCGCTAGAATCTGTCGCCAGCTCAGCGGAGGGGGTCACGACTCCGGTGACGTGGAACCCCGCCCCGCTCTTGAATTCCGAGGTGCTCACCCGGGATCTGCGCATTCGCCTCCAGCCCGACGACGGGACCACGACCGGCTTCTTTACCACGTCGGATCCCTTCGACTATGGCAATAGCGCGCCGTTGCTGCTCGACGTCGATCTGCTCCTCGCCGTGCCGCAGTCCGGCGGCGGGCAGGCGGCGGTCGGTTTGGCCTTCGCCGATGGCAGCGGAGACCCGGTGGACATCACCCTGTTCGAATGTGCCGTGGCCGGCGGGGACTTCGTAGCTGTCGATCTCGACGCCACCCATTTCCCGGGCTCCGCGTTGACCGGGCTCGACTCGAGCGGCGTCGGGCACGTGTTAATTTGGGACACGAGCCAGGACCTCCCGGGCCAGAATGCCGCCGTGCAGGTGCGGGTCCAACTCGAGGACAGCCACGGCGCGCTGTCGGAGGTCGTCTATTCCGATCCGGCTGGCCTGGACCTCGATAACCGGCCGACCGTCGTCATCACCGGGCTGTGGGCGGATGACACGACCATGGACCGGAGCCTACGGCCGCTCGTCGACGCCTACGTCTCCTTCTACGTCGGCGATCCAAACGCCGCGCCCAATGGCGACCAAACCGTCTCGGTACGCTTCGCGTTTGCGCTCAGCGATCCCGGGGCCACGGCCTGTGGTGATGGACCGCCCTGGCACGGGCCAAACGGAGTCGATGAAGACGTGGTGGGCGGTATCACCGCTGTGGGGCCAACCAACGAGCAGCGCTTCCTCTGGCACGCCCTCGACGACGCCTTGGCCGGCGAGGGGCTGACGGTCGAGTCCGTTGACGACACCGGCGATGGAAATACTGACGCATCGATCGTGGCCTACCGAGATCAACTCTGGTGGTGTGCCACCCCCACCGACTCGACCGGGGTCGTCGGTGAGGATGCGGTCGTCGATCGTTTCGCCGCCGCCGGTAGTGAGCCGGAGCGCCCCTTTGCCCTCGGCAACCGGGCTCCTAGCTCTGTTTTGGCGCTCATCCCCGGATGGCCAGCGGGCGACGTGCCACTCGACGTCACCCTGACCGACTCGGCTTCTGACCGAGCGAACATCGAGGTGCAATTCGAGCTCGGTGGCGTCTGGCACGAGGCGGCTATCGATGCTTGGGCGCTCAGCGACCTCGCCACCAGCCCGGACAGCGGTGGCCCTGACGACGGCGAGACCTACACCCTGGTCTGGGACAGCCTGGCGGATCCGGCCGACGGGGGGGTCGGTCAACAATGGGTCGAGCTGGTCAACCTGTGGGCGCGGGCATCGGATCAGGCAGATGGCGCGACGACGATTTGGGGCGCCTGGTCGCCAATCCAGACCATCGCCACGATCCGCAATCAGACGCCACCGGTCTTCGAGGAAGTGGTCGCGCCACGCAGCGACTTCGCCTCGGGGGCCAGTCCGTTGGCGATCCAATATCGTCTGAGCGATCTCGAGGACAGCTGGGCCAGCCTCGAGGTGGAGTATTCCCACGACTTCGGCGTCACCTGGCACCGGGCCCGCGAGTACCTGACGTCCCGCAGTGAAGGCCGCCATGGCCTGGCGATGGCCCAGCCCACCAGCGACGGCGCGGGTGGCGTCTGGCACACGTTCTATTGGGATCCGACCAACGCCACCCAGGCGGTACCGGAGGGCACGCGGCTTCGGCTCACCGCGACGGACGAGAACCTCAACCCGATGAGCTCCTCCCATGAGCTCACCCTGAATCACCCGGCCGGGCCGGTTGGTGATCTGAGCAACCTGGTCCGCGAGGTGGTCCAGGAGTTCGACGAAACCGCCGGGGCGGATTCCTATCGCGGACAGGACCTAGCCACCGCGGACCTCAACGGCGACGACGTGCTCGACCTGGTGATCGTTGCCTGCAACAACGCCCTCGCCGATGCCGTCTTCATTCAGACCGGGAACGCCCCCGGTGGCGCGCCCGACGGCACCTTCACCCACGCCGCGACCGTTCCGCTCGGACGTGAAGACACCTGCGGGATCACAGGCATCCGCCACCTGGCGGTGGGTGACCTCAACGACGACGCCATCCCGGACCTGGCGGTGACGACGCGAGAAAGCGACGGCGATCTGCGTGTTTTTCTCGCTGGCGACGGCGGCTCCGGTTGGGACGGCACCTTCGCTGCCCCCGTTGTCTATGGCGTGGGGACCTCCCCCCGGGATGTCACCATCGTGGAGTTGGTTGGCGACGCGAGCCCGGATCTTCTCCTCTCCCGCAACGAAAGCGAGCAGCTGGTGCTCCTCACGGGCTCGGCCAGCGGCACCCTCGGCTCGGCACACACCTTCACCCTCACGGGTTGCAGCTTTGGCACCTGTGTGCCCGATTCCTCCCGCTCGAGCACGGCGTGGGCCGTTGGCGACCTCGACGACGACGGCATCATCGACCTGGTGGCGAGCAACGGCAGCGCGAGTGACGAGGTCTCGGTCTACGCTGGCGGTGGCGCCGCTGGTCTGTGGACGGGCGGCACGGGCGACCCCCAATCCTACGACGTGGGTCAAGGCATCGCCTCCGTGGTGATCGAGGATTTCGATTGGGACGGCCGGCCCGACCTCGTGACCGTGAGCATCACCGATAGCCGGGCCACGTTTTTGAAGGGCAATGGCGACGGCACATTTGCCGAGGCACGTCCGCTCGCCTTTGGACCTGGGGATTATCCGGAGGAGGCGGCGGCAGCTGATATCAACAACGACGGGCTCATCGACTTGGTGGTGGTCGACGGATCTGATCGCATCTATTTCCTGTTCAACGTCGGCAACGCCAGCGGCGATGCTGTGCCCTTCGGACCGCCCGTCTTCGTCGCCTCCTCTGACCCGCTCAACGGCCTGATCACCGGCGATTTCAATGGGGATGCTCGAGTCGATCTGGCCGTCGGCCGCAGCTCCGACCAGATCGCCCTGTATCTGACGGCGGCGGCCGGCCTCAGCGATACATCATTCGTGCCCAGGTACGAGCTCGACCTCCATTATTCCGGTACCGAGCCGGCAGCAGTCGATTTCAACTGGGACGGAATCCTCGACGCGGCCGTCGCCCGGACGAGCTGGCCGACGTTCTTGGACGGCATCGGCCGCGGTGGAGTCGGAGGCGGCAACTTCGAGGTGCGCAATCCCCCAGCCCCTGTCGGGGGCGCCATGGGCCTCGCCGCGGCCGACTTCGACCTCGACGGCGGGCGCGATCTGGCGCTGGCCTTCGCCGGCTTTCCCTCCCACGAGGTCATCATCCTGTTGGCCACCAGTGAAAACGGTGCGCCGGACGGCACCTTCATCGCCAGCGAGAGCGTCGTGTCAACGGCAGACATCGAGCAGATCGCCGTTGCAGACATCGACGGTGACGGCGATTCCGATCTGATCCTCTTGAGCAACAACTTCTCCTCTCCAGCCCTGTACGTTCATCTCGCGGATCCGACGACGACTCCGATTTTTGGCAACAGTACCGGCTACCCAATCACCGACACCTCGAGTTGTGGGGGCTGCGCGTCCTCCGCTGCCGGGGCCTTCGAGGTCACCGACATCAACAACGACGGCGTGCTCGACCTCGCCGTCGCCGTCTCGGGCAACGACGCCGTGCCCGCGGCGTGCAGCTACGTGCGCTTCTTTCTCGGTACCCCGATCGGCGGCCCCGGCGATGGTGGGTTCCAGTCCGCTGACGATGACGTCACCTGCTTGACGGGACCCAGCGCCGATGTGATCGCGGCCGCCGACTTCAACCAAGATGGCTGGGTCGATTTTGCGGTCGCCGTCTACATGACGTCGAGCAACCTGACGCTCATCACCGGGGACGGCACCGCCTCCCCGGACACCTCGGTCGTGGACCCGACCGGGATCTTGGCCCGGGATCTTCTGCCCCTCGATGTTACAGCCGATGGCGTCGTCGACCTGATGGTCGGAAATAGCAGCGCTGGCGGTTTCTCGGTCATGCTCAATGATTCCGCCACGGGCGGCGGTCTCGATCTCGTCGACCACTACTCGCTTCCGATCCCGGCGACCTTCTCAGCGGCGCAGCACCTGGCGATGGGCGATCTCAACGCCGATGGCCACGGCGACATCGTCATGACCGGGTCGGGCCCGAATACGGTCGAGATCTGGCTCGGCCAGCTCGAGATGACCACCGACGCCTGGTCGCGACAGCTCGGCAGCTTCTCGGCGCCCGGTTGGGTCGAGGTCATCGGCGCCACCACCCTGCCGATCGAGCCCGACGCCGCCGGCGATCCGGTGACCATCTATTCTCACATCGTGCAACACCGCGCCGTCTTCGATCTCGGCGCCGGGCCCATCGACGTCCGTGGTGAGCTTCACGCCGCCGGGTTCGTGCCCGGGGCGTTGCGACCGGCGACCCACGCTTGGCACACCGCGGGGGACCTCCACCTGCGCCGGGACCCGAACACCGAGGATGCGCCCGCCCTTCGTTTCAGGATCGAGAACCGCTTCGGCCAACGCGTCGATCCGACCTCGCCCGTTGACCGAAGGCGCGAAGGCCTCGATCTGAGCGACAGCCTCTATGCCAACCAGCGCGGTCTGATCATTGAGCTGCCGGTCCTCTCCGCCCTCGCGACCGGCGCCCTGACCAGCGGCTCCCTCCGCCTCCTGCATCGCACTCTCGACTGGCGCCTCGCCACCGACGAAGGCGGCACGCGGTTCGCGACGGATCCGCTCCACGACAACCCCGCCGCCGATGGCGACTACCTGCCCCGGATACCGATCATAGGAACCTCCCCGGTTGAATACCGAGATGTCTTCGCTCAAACCGTGACCTGGACGGAAATCGCAGCCGACGACGACGGCGACTTCGCCACCGGCGCCAGCAACACCGGCCCGCGCTACATCCTAGTCACCGATGATCCCAGCCGGCGTCGGATCCGGGTGCTGACCGATCGACTCGGTCTCTTCGAGGCCTTCTACTAGATCGGCCACCGGGGCCCGGTGAAAGGCGACCTCCTGAGTGAAACAAAAAGGGTAGAAGACCCAGCTATTGCTCACCCAGGCCCAACTTCTGTACCCTGGCCCGCCAACATACCGGTGGGCTTTTTGACACATGCGGACCGCTTGACCCGCCCCCCAACACCCGCAAAGATCGCGACCGATGCGCTTCATCGGCCCCAAGCGCCTGCTGGCGCGAGCCCGGCTCCCCACGACCATCCTGGTCATGGCCGTGGGGTTCGGCTGTATTAAGGTTACGACGGTCAACATCGGGCAGAAGACCTCGCTGGAGCGCCAGTTGATCGGCGAGTTTGAGCCGTTGACCGAGGAGGAGGTGCTCGCCGCCTCGGTTCGAGCCGGCGCCGGCAGCGGCAGCGTTACCCTCGACGACCTCAAACAGCAGGCGGTTGCGGCGCGACGTCGTCAGTTGTTCAACCGGGACGACCTCGATGAGCTCAAGGGTTTCGGTTGTCTCGGGGAAGCGGCTGGCGCCGAGTTGGCGGCGCACGAATGTGAGCCGACCCAAGAGAACGGGGAGGGGAAAGAGCTGGTGCAGACGCGGGTCGAGCGCCTGGTCAATGAGGAGAACGAAGACCGCCGGGTGATCATCAATTGGGCGCTCGAGGCCGACCCGGTATTGACCTCGGCGGATCGCGATCAAGTGGTCGAGGTTTACGCGCGCCTGCTCCGTGAGCGTTTGGAGCCGGGGCATTGGTATCGCGGCGAGGACGGAGCGTGGTCACAGACCGCCGCCACAGCCGACTGAGGGTCTGCTCGTTGGTCGCGCTCGTCGCCGCCCACGGCGTGAGCTGCGGCACCACCGAGCAGACGTTGCAGAGACCGATCTTCGCCGCGCCCCGGGCCGGCGTCTTCCAGCCGCCCCTCCCCTTGGTCACCACCACCGACGACGATCTGTTGCCGACCATGGCGCCCGGAACCAACCGGATCGTTTACGCCGCCAAGGCCTCTGGCAACCTCGACATCTACGTCCGCGATCTCTCGACCAGCGGCTCGCGACGGCTCACCACCCACTCGACCGATGACACCGACCCGACGTTTTCGCCGACCGGCGAATGGATCGCCTGGGTCTCCCAGGCCCAGGACGTCAAGGGCGACATCTGGCTGATGAACGCTGACGGTGGCGACAAGCGACAGCTCACCTTTCGCGAGAGCTCGGACCGGGCACCGGCCTGGGCCCCCGACGGCGACCGGCTCTTTTTCGGCACCCGGCCCCGCGGCGCCACCGCCGAACGTATCGACGTGATCGACATCGACAGCGGTGAGCAGCGAACGGTGGTGGAGGGGGGCTGGGATCCGGCCGCCTCGCCCAGCGGTGAGGTGATCTTCTACTCGGCCCTCGATGACCGCAAGCAGCCACGCCTCTACGCCCGCGACCTATCGAGTGGGCGCACCGCGGCCCTCACCGACGGCGCTTATGTTGAAGGTCTGCCCCGCGCCGCTGAGGTCGACGGTCGCGTCGTGGTGGTCTTCACTCGTTTCGTGGATGACCGCAGCGGTGATGGTACCGCCGACGCCGAGGACCCACCGAGCCTGTGGGCCATCGACTTCGACCCGACAATCTTCGCCGGCGGCGCCCCGGCCACGGCGCGACCCCTGACCGCGGGCGGTGAAGGGGAGATCTTCGCGGCGCCGATCGCCGATTGGTTGGTCTACACCGCGGCTGGCTCCTCGGACCTGGACATCTATGCGTTGCCGATCAGCGGCATGATCGACGCTGGGGTTGGCCCGACGGTGGTCCTCGAAGCGGCGCGCGCCGAACAGCGCCCGGCCATGCGCCGCCTCGCCCTGCGTTTCCTGATTGCCACCGCCGAGGACCTCGAGGGAGAGGCGCGTTACGAGCTGGCCCGGGATCTGGGTGACCGCGGTGCCTTCTCCGACGCCATCGAAGAACAACGCCGCGTCACCGAGGTGGCGCAGGGACAGGAGCTCGGCGCCATCGCGGCCCTCGAAGTGGAGCGCCTGCGCATGTTGGAGCACCTCGAGGGGGAGCTGATCGTGCGCGAGGAGGCGGAGCGGCGTTTCGTGCGCCAACGTCTCGCCGAGGTCGACCGGGTCGCGGCCGAGTGGCCGGACTCCATGGCGATACAGATCCGGGCGACGAACATCCGGGCAGAGGCAGACTACGCCCTCGGCGCGCGCCAACAGGCCGTGGCGGCATTCGAGACCATCGCCTCGACCGACGACGTTCCCGGCGAGGACGGCGCGCGGGCCCTGCGGCGCCTCGGACAGATTTACGGCGAGATGCGGGATCTCTCCGCGGTGGAGCGCGTCACGGTCCGGTTGCTGCAGAGCTTCGGCGGCGAGCGGTATCTGGCGGAACAGGCGGCCCACCATTGGATCGTCCTCACCACGGACAACGAAGCGGTTCGGCCGTTGGCGGCCCTCGAAGCCATCGTGCGCAAATACGGGAGCTCGACCATCGTGGCGGCGCGGGCGGCGCGAGCCCAAGCGCTCATTCAGGTTCGCCTCGACGACCTGCAGAGCGCCACCGAACAGTGGCAAACCATCGCCGATACCTATGGCGCCGAGCGCCAGATCCTGGCCGAGGCGTTGACCACCCTCGCTGGGATCTACGCCCAACAGGGCCGCGGCGAAGAGACGCTCGACGTGTACGAGCGCATCCTGGCCGAGTTCCCGGAAGACCTCCAACTGCGCACCCAAGCCCGCCAGGGAATCACCCGTATGGCGTTGCTCGATGCCCAACGGGTCGAGCAACGCGCACACGCGACGGCCGACGGGACCCGCCAACGAGACTTGTTGAAACGAGCGCGGCGCATCTATCAACGGCTGCTGCGCAACAATCCAGAGTTGGTGATCGCTCACCGCCGCTACATCTCCCTGTCGGCTGAGCTGGGCCTGGCCCAAGCGGTGGCTTCCAACTACGCCGCCCAGGTGGCCCAGCGCCCCCGGGACAAGTACGCCCGCTACGGTCTCGCCAACACCATGCTCTACCTGCGGCCGACGCCGCTCGCCGAGGCCGCCGAAGAGCTCGAGGAAGTTCTGGCGATCGATCCTCGCTTCGCCGCCGCCCACCTGAGCCTCGGCTGGGTTCAGGAGCAACTCGAGAAGGTGGAGCCGGGCGAGGGTTGGCTCGAGAAGGCCGCCGACAGCGCCAACCTCGTGATCCGTCTGCTCAAACCCATGGGCGAGATCCAGACCAGCTCCCCCGACGCGGCCTTGGCCGCAGCGGCGGAGCTCAACAAGGGCAACGCCCTGTTCAAGCTCGAGATCACCGATGCCGCGCTGCTCGCCTACCTCGAGCGCGAGCTGAGCGGCGTACCCTTCACCTCGCGGGTCACCGAGTCGTTGTTTCGGGAGAACTTCGCCCGCGTGGCGTCGAGCGAAGGCGCCTTTGATATCGCTCTGGATCAGGCCTACGCGGCCCATCGCCTGTGCAAACATCGCAAGGGCGAGCGGCGTCGGGGCGCGACCGCCGCATTGATCGCGGCCTTGAATTTGCAAGTGGCGAGCAACGCCCCCAATCGAGCGATCGCCTACGACCGTTTTGGCGAGGCGGTCGAGTGGTATGACGCGGCGACAGAGATCTACCGCGACCGCTCCGACTGGTCTCGGGTCGTACCGATGATGCGCGGTAAGAGCCTGGCGCTCAGGGGACGAGGCCAACACCAGGACGCCCTCGCGGTGACCAAAGAGCTGATCGCGATCCTGAACAGGGGAGACGGACCGGGCGTCTTGGACCACCCCGGGGCTGGCGGGTTGATCGTGAAAGAGATCGCCTCCGACTCCGACAACGTCACCCGCGCCAAGTTAGGGTTCAGCGGTGTTCAAGAGGCGGAGCTCGCCCGTTCGGCTGCCGCCCGCATCTATCGCCGCTGGGGCGATACTGCCGCGGAGCTGAGCTTCGCCATCGAGCGTTCGTCGTTGCTCGCCCGCGAGGTCGAGGATCCGGACGTCGGTGAACGCATCCAGCGCGAGTTCATGACGGCGCTCAACGAGACTGCCCTGGCGCACGTGAACAGCAACCAACCCCAGGTGGCGATCCAACGTTGGCACAAGGCACTAGAGATCGCCGAGTCCCTCGGCCGTTGGGAGGCGGCGGTGGTCATCCTCGAGTCGATCCACACCCTCCTGTTGAACGACCGGCGACTCGAAATGTCGCCGCTCCTCGAGCCGGTGCTCGAGAAGACGGCTCGGATCGCGCTCGACACGATCGATGATGACTCCGCGGCCCTCCGGCGACGCTTCGCCCGTTGGTTGAGTCTCGAGTATCTGCGCCGTGCGGTCGCGCCGCCGCGGGTCGCTGAGGCAGGCACCGAGGATGGCCTGGGTTCGCTGCTGAGTCACCTCGATAGGGCGGAGGCAGCGGTCTCCCGGGCACACGGATTCGCGCAACGGTCGGACCGGGAAGTGTTGGAGACGCGCCTCGCAGCCTATCGCGGCGTGACGCCCGAGGGCCTGACCCCCGACGTGGACGTGGACGCCGATCCCGACGCGGACCCCGACACCGACACCGACACGGCCGCCGACGCCGAAAACGCCGCCGATACCGATACAGGTACTGACGCCGAAACTGCCACCGCCGCCGATACCGATACCGATACCGATACCGGTACTGACGCCGAAACTGCCACCGCCGCCGATACCGATACAGGCACTGACGCCGAAACTGCCACCGCCGCCGATACCGATACCGGCACTGACGCCGAAACTGCCGCCGCCGCCGATACCGCCACCGCCGGCGACCCTGACCCCATCGCCGCCACCGAAGCACCGCCCACCTGGCGAACCGCCTTCGAGCGAGCTCTCTGGGACAAATCGTCGAAGGAGACAGTAGCCGCCGAGCACCTGCGCACGGCCATCGCTGCTTTCGCGCGCCAGCCAACCCCAGCCTGGGCTCCAGAGCGCGATCAGTTCCTAGCGTCGGCCACCGATCTCCTGCTCGAACAGAACGACATCGAAGGCGCCTGGTTGCTCCTGGAGCGGGACCGTCTGTTGGGTCTGCGACCAATCGACGAACGAGCCGCGGCCTCGAGGTTTGGTGCGGCCTGGAAAGAGCTCCGAACCGAGCGGGGCCGCCCCGGGTACGCCGCTGCCGTGGACCGCGCCGGTGTGATGGCCCGAGCCCTCGAAGGCCAACCCCTCCCCCCCAAGACCGTGCGCGTCGCCCTCGAGGGTGAGGCGGTGCTCGTGCAGGCCTTCGCGCCGAGCCCAGAACATTGGCACTGGTTCCTGAACGACAGCGAGAGCCTCCAACACTTCACGACCGCGCCACTCGAGGCCGAGACCCTCCCCGATTTCTTGATCGAGGCGCTAGGCACGCCCGAGGCGCCGGCCTACCCAACCATCTACTGCGATTTTGGTGGGCTCATCGCAACCCCAGCCCCGTCCCTCCGGCTCGGCGATCACACCCTCGGCGAGATCAGCGAGGTGAGCGAGGTGCTATCCGGTACCTACCTGGTGGCCGCCTATGCCCTGCGCAACCTGTCGCGCCAGGGCTTCGAGGTGGTCCAGGCGCGGTCGGGCGCGCAGGGCGAGCTCTACGTTGAGGGGCCCGAGAGCGAGGATCCACTGGAGCTCGATCCGTCGCAGCCGATCCTCGCGCAGCTCACGCCGCGCCGCATGCTCATCCATTTTGCCTTGCCGCTGCGCGCCGAACGTCGAGGCGCCGAACGCCCCGGGCTGCGGCAGGCGATCCTCGGTACCGCCGAGCGCTTGAGTCATCGCATCGACCTCGACCGCATCGCCGCCGCCCGCCTGGATGCCAACCTCGTTCTGGTC
>JAUUZB010000030.1 GCA_030590185.1 Deltaproteobacteria bacterium | reverse complement strand
ATGAGCTTCCCGGCCTATGTGGCCCATGTGGCCGAGGGGGTCGTCGTTCACGCCCGCAACGAGCTCATCTGCATCAGCGGCGAGGTCCCCGATTCCGAGGATCTCCTGTTCCAGACCTCGGCGGTAGTGCACGGCGTGGGGGTCACCGCCGCCGACATCGCCCTGATGGCCGGGGAGGGCACCGGCCTGGTGTGGTCGCCGCGCACCAACACCGACCTCTACGGCGTCACCGCGTCGGCGCCGGTTTACGACCGGCTCGGGGTGCTCATCGCCCTGGGGACCGATTGGACCGCCACCGGATCGATCAATCTATTGAGGGAGCTGCGCTGCGCCGAGCAGTGGAGCGCCGATTACTGGGGTACCTATTTCCGCGAGGATCAATTGGTCTCCATGGTGACCGATGCCGCGGCTGAGCTCACGGGGTTCGGTGATCTGCTCGGGGCGCTAGCGGTGGGCAAGGTCGGTGACGTGACCATCTGGGACGCGAGTCTGCACGAGCGCTATCGAGCCATCCTCGACGCCGAGGTCTCCGACGTGGTCCTGGTGCTGCGCGGCGGCACGACGCTCTATGGCGATGCGGCGTTGGTTGCTGGCCTCACTTCCCCGGGCGAGTGTGAACCGCTCACCGTCTGCGGCCGCGGCAAGTCGATCTGCGCCCTGCGGGAGATCGGGACCACCCTGGCCAGTCTCGAGAATGATCTGCCGGCGGACACCTACGACCTCTTCTTCTGCGGTGTCCCGGCTGGCGAGCCAACCTGTACGCCCTTCCGGGAGGAGGAGTTCGACGGTGAGCAGACCGCCATCGACGTTGATGGTGACGGGGTGCTCAACAGCGCCGACAACTGCCCGGTGGTCTTCAATCCGCCGTTGGCGTTCGACGGGGGCGTTCAGGTCGATGCCGATCAGGACGGCCGCGGCGATCTGTGCGATCCCTGTCCGCTCACTCCGGACACCACCGCCTGCGTTTCCATCGACCCGCGGGATCACGATGGCGACACCATCCCGAATGCCATCGACAACTGCCCGGGGATCGCCAATCTGATCCAAGAGGATGACGACCAGGACGGCATAGGGAACGCCTGCGACAGCTGCGCGACTCCCAACCCAGGTGGGGCACCCTGTCCGTTGACCATCTATGCGCTCAAGAACGGCGAGGCTGCCGTGGGCGCGGCGGTGATGGTCAGCCGAGCCGTGGTCACGGCGGCGGGGGAAGATCAGTTCTGGATTACGATGGATCCGGATGACCCCGCTTATGATGGCCCGGACTTCGCGTCGATCTACGTCGATAACGTCGGCCAAGCCCAACCTACACCCGGGGCTCGGGTGCAGATCACCGGAACGGTGGGGGACTCCTTCGGCCGCCTCGAGATCAGCAGCCCAACGGTGGTTCTCCTCGACCCCGACGTGGGCGTGCCTCTCTTCACGCTCGTCGACCCCGCGGCGGTGGCGCTCGGGGGCGCTCGGGCCGAGGCGCTCGAGGGCGGCCTGGTGCAGGTGGTGGACGTCGCGGTGACCAGCACCGCCTCCCCCGGCCTGCCGGTGGAGACCGTGGAGAACGAGTTTCTCGTCGACGACGACCTGCCGGTCGACGACCTCCTCTACCTAATCGACCCGCAACCACCCCTCGGCCAGCACTTCACCGCCATCGCCGGTATTTTGAGCTTCGCTTACCAGCGCAACAAGCTGCTGCCGCGCCGGGCCCAGGACGTGCTCGCCGGCGAGCCGACCCTCGTCGCCTTTGGACCGGACCCGGTCTACATCTACGCGGGGGAGAGCGGCAGCACCAGCCCGCCGCTGGTCGCTAGCTTTGGCATCGACCTGGTGAACGACTTTATCGTTCCGGTCACCACCGCCGATCCCTTCACGGTTGTGATCCTCGGCGGCGGCGCCACCATTCTGGCCGGTAATTCCAGCGGCGAGCTATGGGTGACCGGCCAGGCGATCGGCGGCCCGGTGGAGGTGACGGCTACCTTCTCCGACGTGGTGATGACCAGCCACGTGATCGTCCTCGACCCGAGCCAATCGCCGGTGCCGTTGGCGGTCGACACCGCGGCCCCGACGGTGGTGGTTGCCCAGGAGGTGGGGGCCGTCGTGCGACTCGACATCCCGGCTGGCGCTGCGGGACAGAGCGTGGATTTGAGCGTGACCTCCATCACCGGCGGCGCCACCGCCAGCGTGCCAGCCACGGTCGAGGTGCCCGCCGGCGTCTTTGATGCAGCTTTCGTCGTCACCGCGGGCTCCGTGTCCGGAGATGTGGAGATCACCGCCACCATCACTGGCGCCTCGGTCTCCGCGCCCCTCGAGATCCTCACCTACGATGAGGTCGGCCTGCTGCTGGTGGAGGTGATGTACAACCCCGAGTCCCACGACGGTAACGCCGAGTGGGTGCGGCTTTACAACGGCACCAATCAACCGATCGATCTGGCCGAGTGGTCCCTGGGTTGGGGCGGGACGAGCTACCTGGATGGCACCATGCAGCTCAGCGGCGTCATCGGGGCGTACGATTGCCTGGTGGTCGGCGGGCCGGACTCCACCGTCTACAACGGCAACCCGACCATCGATGTGGCCCAGGACTTCGCACCCGATCTGCTCAACGCCATCACCGAGGCGGGCGACGCACTCGGTCTGTTTCCGGACAAGGCGACCTTTCTCACCGAGGCGAGCCTGCCCGCCGACGCGGTGGTGTGGGGCGCCAGCAACAGTTCCGGCTTTGTTGGCCCAGACGGCATGCCGTACCCGAACGCCCACGTCGTCAAGGGGCTCAGCGGCGATTCGATCCTGCGCACCAGTCTCACGGGCTGGGTGAACAACCCAACCCCAGCCAGCCAGGCTTGCATCCTGATCCAGGAGTGACCAGGTGACACTGGATGAGTTTCGCTCGCGGGCGGCACAGGCCCTCGAGTCCCAGGACACCATCGAGGGTCAGCTGGTCGAGCTGGCGGTCGCCGTCCTGATCATCTCGGTGTCGGCGTTGTTCGTGGCGCAGACCGTCACCCACGACCAGGCGCTCAAGGATGCGATGAAGATCGCCGAGAACGGGATCACGATCATCTTCGTGGTCGAGTACCTGGCCCGTTGGTGGGCACGGCGGTTCTCCTGGCGATACCTGTTGACGCCGTTGGCGTTGGTCGACTTGGCGGCGATCCTGCCGTTGTTCGTCGCCGCCAAACATTTCCAGTTCCTGCGCCTGCTGCGGCTGCTGCGGGTGCTGCGCCTGATGCGGATCGTCCGCAGCCGCAAGTTCTTCTTTGGGGAGGTCAGGCAGAGTCACCTGGTGGTGATCCGCATCCTGTTGATTGTCTTCTGCCTCGTCTTCATCACCGGCGGCGTGGTCTACGACGTTGAGCACGGGGTCAACCCGCGCTTTGAGACCTTCTTCGATGGCCTCTATTTCGCGGTGGTCACCCTCACGACCGTGGGCTACGGCGATCTGACCCCGGTCACCTGGATGGGCAAAGCGGCGACCATGGCGATGATCCTCGCCGGTGTGCTGATCATCCCCTGGCAGCTGACCTCCCTGGCTCGCCACATCATGTTGGAGACCAACCGGCGCCGGGCGACCTGCAAGAGCTGTGGGCTGCTCTACCACGACCGCGACGCGTCTCACTGCAAGGCCTGCGGCACCTTGATCTATCAGGAGTACGACGGGACCTGACCCAGCGAGGAGCCTCGCTTTGGCCACGGGGCCGTGGTAATTTTTGCGATTCCATGGGCAACGCCGAGCACAATTCACTGCACATCGTCGCCATCGCTGGTGGCTCGGGAACCAGGTTTTGGCCGTTGTCCCGCCATACCCGGCCCAAGCAGCTCTTGACCGTGGCCGACGAGGCGACCTTGCTCGGCGCGACCTTTGCCCGGTCCGCTACCCTGGCCCCCCCGGAACGGTGGTGGATGGTGGTTGGGGCGGCCCACGCCGATGCCTGCCGAAGAGCGGTGCCGGCGGTGCCGAGCGGTCAGACCCTGGTCGAGCCGGTGGGGCGCAACACGGCGCCGGCGGTGGCGTTGGCTGCCATCGCGATCGGCCGGGCCGATCCCGACGCGGTGATGGCCGTGCTGCCCGCCGATCATCACGTGGCGGACGGTGCGGCTCTGGCCTCGGCGCTCGAGCAGGCGGCGGCGGTGGCGCGTACCGGTGCCATCGTGACCCTCGGCATTACCCCGACTTACCCCGAGACCGGCTACGGCTACATCGAGCGGGGGGAGGCTGACGCCCGGGGCGGCTATGGGACCGCGCGGTTCTGCGAGAAACCGGATCTCGAGACGGCTCAGCGCTTCCACGCCGCGGGGAGCTTCTCCTGGAACGCCGGGATGTTCGTGTTGCGGCCGGACACTTTCCTGGCCGAGCTGCGCCGGCAACGCCCGGAGACGTTCACTGCGTTTGAGCGCTTGGCGGACCACCTCGGCACCCCGGCCTTCACAGAGCGTCTCGAGTCGACCTACGCCGAGCTCGAGAGCATCTCGATCGACTATGCCATCATGGAAAACGCCGAGGACGTCGTGGTGATTCCGGTCGAATGCGGCTGGACCGACGTGGGCGGCTTCAAGGCCCTCGCCGACCTCGGAGCGGCTGATCCACAGGGCAACGTCACCGAGGGCCGAGTGGTTGCCATCGACAGCCAGGATTGCCTGGTGCGCAACGATGGGGAGCATGTGGTGGCGCTGGTCGGTGTGTCGGATCTCGTCGTCGTGCACACCGCGGATGCCACCCTGGTCATTCCTAAGGATCGGGCCCAGGATGTCCGGCAGGTGGTCAGTAGCCTCAACGAGCGGGGATGGCGGGAGTACCTGTGATGCGACGTGCCGGCCTGATCTTCGCCTGTTTGCTGCTGGGAGCGGCGCCGCTCTGGGCCCAGCCTGAACCACCGGCGTCACCGGACGAGCCACAACCCGCCCAAGGGCCGGCGGCTGCCAACGCTGACCCCGAGGGGGAGGCGGAGCCGGGGGAAGCTGGGGAGGATGAGGCCAAGCCGAAACGCTCCCAGCACTCGCGTGGCCTCACCAAGATTCGGTCCGGCTCCTACCTGCGCCGAAATGCGACGCAGGAGCCGACCACGGACCTGCGTGGCGAGCACGAGCGGCGCCGCGATTACGAGCTCGTGCGGCACTTCGAGCGCATGGCGGAGCTCGACGTGATCGCCAAGGTGGCCAAGGGCATGGGTGACAGCCAGCTCGCCAGCGAGGTCGATGCGGTGCGGCGCGCCGAGCTCGAGCGTTTTCGCATGGCGATGCGGTACCTGCAGCTGGTCACGCGAGTGCGGCTGCAAACGGGGCTGCCATGAGCGCTCGCTGGCCAAGACTCGCCCTGCTCCTCGCGTCGGCGCTGGCGACCCTCCTGATCGTGCCGGGCTGCGACGGTTGCGGCGGCGCTTCGGATTCGGGCGGCGGGTCCACGGTGGTGGAGCTCGAGCTCCCGCCTCTGCCCGAGGATGTCCCGATGCCCGGCGCCCTCTACCAACAGGCCTACGATCGGGCGCTGGGTGAAGTGACTCCCGAGAACGCCCGCGACCGTCTGCGACAGATTGAGCGCACCATCGCCCGGGAGCGGCGCGAGCTGCCGTAGCTCGGCTGGCGTCACGCCGGTGACGGATGACGATGATAATGATGAAATGAGGCACATGTGAGCACAGAGTTCCCTGCTGAGATTTTCCGCGAGTATGACATCCGGGGTTTGGTTGGCGAGCAGCTAACTCCGGAGCTGGCCTTTGAGCTCGGGCGGGCGGTCGGGACCTATCTCCGGCGCGGTGGGGTCGCTGGAGAGCCGACGGTGGTGCTCGGTCGGGACCACCGGCCCTCTGGAGTGGAGCTCTCGGCGCGACTCGCGGCCGGTCTCGCGGCGACCGGTTGCCGGGTGGTCGACATCGGCGTGACTCCGACCCCGGTCGGCTATTGGGCGATCCAACACCTCGCGGCCGACGGGGGGGTACAGATCACCGGTAGTCACAACCCGGCCCCGTACAACGGTTTTAAAATCACCCTGCTCGGGCAGACCGTCCATGGCGAGGGGATCCAAACCCTGCGTCAATCGATCGCCGGTCAGGACTTCGAAGTGGGCAAGGGCGCGGTGGAGAGCCGTGACCTGACCGAGGCTTACATCGACGACCTCGCAGACGGCCTGCGCCCGGCCCTGCGCCCGATGAAGGTCGTTGTCGACGCCGGCAACGGCACCGCCGGCCTGACCGCTTTGTCGCTCTACCGGCGGCTCGGCTACGAGGTGATCCCGTTGTTTTGCGAGCCGGATGGCTCCTTCCCGAATCACCACGCCGACCCGACCGTGGTCGCCAACCTGCGCGACCTGCGCGCCGAGGTCGCGGCCCGCGGTGCGGACGTCGGGTTCGCCTACGATGGGGACGCCGACCGCCTCGGGGTGGTTGACCGCGACGGCGAGATCATCTGGGGCGACAAGGTGTTGATCCTGCTCGCCCGGCAGGTGCTCGCCGAACAGCCCGGCGCGGCGATCATTGGCGAGGTCAAGTGCTCGAAAACGTTGTACGACGACATCGCTAATCAGGGCGGTGAGCCGGTGATGTGGCGAACAGGCCACTCCTTGATCAAGGCAAAGATGAAGGAGATCGGCGCCCCCCTAGCCGGTGAGATGAGCGGCCACATCTTCTTCGCGCATCGCTACTACGGCTTCGACGACGCGGTCTATGCCGGGGCGCGGCTGCTGGAGATCCTCGGGGCCGGGGGCGAGAGCATCCGCGAGCGGTTAGCGGATCTGCCGGCCACGGTGGCGACCCCGGAGCTGCGGATCGATTGTCCGGAGGAGCACAAGTTCATCCTGGTAGATGCGGTGCGGGACCGCTTCCGCGAGCGCGCTGAAGAGCTCGGCGCCTCCCAGGTGATCGATATCGATGGGGTGCGGGTCGAGTGGCCCGATGGCTGGGGACTGTTGCGGCCCAGCAACACCCAACCAATTCTCGTGTTGCGTTTTGAGGCAGAAACCGAGACGCGCCTCGCTGAGATCCGCGCCACGGTGGAAGCGGAGCTGGCCCGCGCGAGGTCGGAGCTAGGGGCGTGAGTCTCGGGCTCGGGATCGATCTCGGCGGCACCAACCTGCGTGTCGCCCTGATTGGCCCGGGCGGCGAAATCCTCGCGGCGGCCCGTGGCCGGTTGAGCGACCGCGAGCCCACGGCGGTGGTGGAGCGCGCCTTCGAGTTGGTTGACGGGGAGCTGCGGGCATCCCGGGGTGACGAGGTGGTGGAGGCGCCGGTCTGCATCGGCGTGGCGGGCCAGGTTCATCCGGCCAGCGGTGTGATCGCGGTGGCGCCGAACCTCGGCTGGCGCGACGTTGCCTTTGGCGAGCTGATGGGGGAGCGTTTTGGGCGACCGGTGCGGGTGCTCAACGATCTCTCAGCCATCGCTCTCGGTGAGGCCAAGGCCGGCGCGGGGCGTGGTGCCGGAGATTTGGTTTGCCTGTTCGTGGGGACCGGTGTGGGCATGGGGGCCCTGCTCGACGGGCAAATGGTGGAGGGCAGCACGGGCATGGCTGCGGAGCTCGGGCACGTCAAGATCGCGTGTCCCAGCGAAGGACGACGTTGCGGTTGCGGCGACCGGGGTTGCCTCGAGGCCTACACGAGCGGCGCCCACCTGTCGGAGTTGCTGGCCGAGAAGGCAGCGGTGGGCGTTCCCACCCGCCTGGTGGAGGAAGTGCGCGGCGACCTGACGCAGATCGACGCGGTTCGGATCGAGGCGGCGGTCGCGGACCGCGATCCAGCCGCCACCGAGCTGTGGCATGAGATCGCCGAGCGGCTCGGCCGGGCGGTCGGTACCGTGGTGCCGCTGTTCGACCCGGAGGTGTTGGTCCTCGGCGGCGGGGTGTTGGACCGCGCCCCCCTGCTGCGGCAATGGACCCACGAGCAGGCGTATCGGCACGTGGGCCCCGCCTATGCGGCGCATCTCAGAGTGGTCGATTCGGAGCTGGGCGATGATGCGGGGGTGATCGGTGCCGGGCTCGCGGCAATGGTCACCTGGCCGGGGAAAACGGCGTCAAGAGGAGGAGAGATCTGATCGGCGCGGCGCTGCTCAGGCGGCGTCTGAGCTCCCCTGGTCATCGGTCTCCGGGTCCGAGTTTTCCGCCTTGGGCGATCGGGCACCGGCCTTCTTCTCCGGCAGGATCATCATCAGCTTGGGTGGCTCAACCTTGGCGCCGCAGATCGTACAGACGGTGGCAGCCTTCTGAATGGTTCGGCATTCCGGACAAAGGGTCATCCTACGACTCATCGTGGGTACTCCTTTAAAACTCACTACTCAAACTCACTACTAAGGTATGCAGCCGCCGTGCCATTGGCAGGTAGTCGTGGCTGCTTGCCGCTTTGTGGATTGAGATCAGCGCCTTGGCGTGATGTCTGCCGATGTGGGGAGATCGGGTCGGCGCGGCAATGGCGCGGCGGGATCCCGACACCTTCGTCAGGGTGTAGTGAAATTAGCGCACCTGGTCCGGCGGGTCGGCTGGTGTTCGCGGGGTGGGCGGGAACCCGTGTTTCGCCGAAGGCGAAGGATGTGTCATGCGCCGCAGGCGCTTTGCCTACGGGAGCTCGCCGGAGGCGAAGAACATCGCGATGCCGTGCTCGCCCGCTTCGACCCTCACCTGGAAGACGTCGGCCAGGGTGGCGGCGCTCATGATGGCGGATGTCTCGCCAAAGGTGGCATCCCCACGACCGTTGAGGCAGAGCACTCGATCGGCGTAGCGTCGGGCGAGCTCGAGCTCGTGCATGGCGATGATCACGTTGTGGCCGCCCCGATCGGCCAGATCGCGGCAGAGCTCCAGCACCGCAAGGGCGTGGCCGATGTCGAGGGAGGTGGTCGGCTCGTCGAGCAGCAAGATCGGCGTGCCGGTGGCGAGCAGACGGGCGAGCATCACTCGCTGGCGCTCCCCGCCGCTCAAGCTCGATACGGATCGCTCGGCGAGCCCAGCTAGCTCAACCTGGGCCAGGGCGCTGTCGATGGCCCGCTCGTCCTCCTCCCCCGGCGCGGCGAATCGTCCGAGCAGTGGGGCGCGACCTAGCAGCACGACCTCGCGGACTCGCAAATCGTAATAGAGCGGCGTGTGTTGGGGCAGGTAGCCCATCCACCCGGCTCGCTGGCGCCGCGGGATCTGCGCCAGCGGTTGGCCGTCGATCAGCACCCGTCCCTGGTCAGGTGTTTCGATGCCGACCAGCTGGCGCAGCAGGGTGCTCTTGCCCGAACCATTGGGGCCGATCAGCGCGGTGATGCCGCCCGGCTCGAACTCGAGGGTCAGGTCGCGGTAGAGCTCTCTCTCGCCGCCGGCGCGATGGCCCACCCGGTCGAGCGCCAATCTCACGGCAGACCCCGTTGGTCGTGGCGCCGCAGCAGCCAGAGGAAGAAGGGCGCGCCGAGCAGGCTGGTGATCACCCCGGGCGGCAGCATGATGCTGGTCACCATCCGTGAGCTGGTGTCGACGGCGAGCAGCGTGGCCGCGCCCAGGATGATGCTCAGTGGTACGAGGCGGTCGTGGGTTGGACCGATTAACAAGCGGGCCAGGTGGGGCACGATCAAGCCGATGAACCCGATCACTCCGACCATGGCGGTCGCCGCCCCGACCAGGACGCCGATACAGATGATGGCGAGCAGCCGCGTGCGCGCCAGATCGAGTCCCAGGGAGGTGGCGGTCTCCGGGCCGAGGTGCAACAGGTCCAGGTCGCGACGCAGCCACATCGCCAAGAACAGACCCACGGCGCAGGGCAGCGTGGCCCACCCCAACTGCGGCCAGCTGCGGCCTTCGAAGCTGCCCATCAGCCAGGCGATCACCTTGAGTCCCAACTCCCAGCGCTCGATTTGCAGCGCCAGCATCAGCGTGATCACGGCGCTGCCCAATGCCGAGAGGGCGATGCCGGAGAGCAGGACGGTGACGATGCTGCGGGAGCCGCCCGCCAGAGCGAACAGGATGACCAACGCGCCCACGGCGCCGATCGCGGCGAGCAGGGGCGTGGCCCACAGGGCGAAGGCATCGAGCCCGAGGCTGAAACCGACCACCGCGAGGGCCGCGGCCCCCATGCTGACGCCGAGGACGCTCGGTTCGGCAAGGGCGTTGCGGAACAATCCCTGGGTCACCGCTCCGGCGGCGCCGAGCGCCGCACCCAAGAGAATGGCGAGCAGCGCCCGGGGAAGGCGGAGGTCGAGCACCAATACCTGGTCGAGGCGTTCCGGCGCGGTGAACAGGCGGCCCGGCAGATCGTCGACCACGATCCCCCAGGCATCGAAGAAGCCGAAGGAACCCGGGCCGACGCCGACCGCGACGAACAGCATCAGCGCCAGGAACACGGTGATGACCGGGGCGGGGGATAATAGGTGCTTCATTTCGCCCCATCGCCGTGGTGGACGGCGATCTCCCGGAGCGCTGCCACGAGGTCCAACATTCCCACCCCGGTGCTGGTCAGGACGTTGTGCTCGATTGCCACGACGGCGTGCGCCTTGGCCGCCCTGGTGCCGGCGATCCCGACGCGCCTGGCCGTGGCCGCAGATGTTTGGTCGCACTCGCCGGGGGTGCAGCTCACCACGATCACCGCCGGGTCCCAGGCGACCATTTGCTCGAGGCTGATCCGCTTGTGGCCCACCAGGCCGTGGAATGCAGGTAGGTTGCGCAGACCCACCCAGGCGGCAGCGTCGTCAAACGTGGTGCCACGGCCCGCCACGATCCCTTCGGCCCAGCTGACGATCGGGATTGGCTCCGCGGGGGCAGGGCGGCGCAACTCAGCGAGACCCGCGTCAAAGCGTTTGCTGAGGGAGTTCCCCTCGGCTTCGGCGTGCACGGCGCTGGCAATGGTGCGCAGGTTGGCGCGAAAATCCTCGAAGCCGCCGAGTCGATCGATCACCAGGGTTTCGATGCCCGCCCCGCGCAACAGGGAGCGCACGTCGGCGTTGGTGAAGGCACCGACGATTACCAGATCCGGATCCAGGGCGACCAGGCCCTCGCCGGAGCCGGTGGTGCGGGCGACCGTGGTGGGCCACCTGCCGGCCACGGCGCTGTGACGGGGATCGTCGGCCAGGATGCTGACGCTGACCACCCGCGCGCGCACCGCCGGGCCGAGTTGCCAAAGGAGCTCGTCCGCGAGCACGACCCGGGAGACGATGCGTTGGGGGGCGCGCCGTGGACCGGTCGGTGCCGGCCGGCTGGTCTGGCAGGCGACCAGGGCGATTAGGACGCAGCCGATCGAGATGGCCGGGCGAAGGCTCACGGGATCGCCACCATGCCGTACGGCGGAAGGCCGGCGCTGAGGGGACCTGCCACCTCGAGCGGCGGATCCGCAGTCAGGTCGTAGACCCGCAAGCCGGAGGCGCCGATGGTGCGATCAGCGAACCACAGCTCATCACCGATGATCTCCAGGGTGCGGTCGATGGCGGTGAGGCCGGAGACGACCTTCTCGAGGCTCTGGATCCCGATGCGCCGGACTCGCCAGATGTCGACCGTTAGATCCGGCGCCGTGGCCGCGACGTAGAAGACCGACCCGTCGGCGGTGAGATCGAAGCTCATCAGCTCGTAGGAGCCGAGACCCTTGGCGGCGAACAGGGAGTCGCGCACCATCCAGGTCACCTCTCCGGTTGTCAGGTCGATCCGCTCGATGCCGGTGGTCAGCAGCAGGACGCTGGTTGGGTCCTCGGGATCGGGCCGGGCCTGCTTGGCCCAGGTGCCGAGCAACGGGATCGGCGAATCGTAGATCTCCCGGGTGACCGCGTCGATCGCCACCAGCAGCTCGCAGTCGACCGGCTCAAAGGTGGCGGTGTCGACGCGCTGCACGCTGACGAACAGGGTGTCCCCGCAGCTGAACGCCAGGCTCGCCTCCGGGCGGCCGTCGTCGTCGGCGAAGCGCGATAGGTCGATCCTATCGATCAGCGCCTGATCCGCCGGGCGTCCGAAATCGTAGACGTAGAGCTGGTGATGGCCGAAGAGGGTGACGAACCCGAGGCCCGCCGGCCCAAAGGCGACGGCGTGGGGGTTGGTGGTGGCGACATCCTCTGCACCCACCGGGAACTGACCGAGCAGGGGCAGAGACGAGAGCCCAGTCTCAGGATCCAGCACCTGCACGTCATCCAGCACGTCGATGTAGTCGT
>JAUUZB010000577.1 GCA_030590185.1 Deltaproteobacteria bacterium | reverse complement strand
CCCGATGGTGGGCAACCTGTTGGTCTCACTAAGGAAACCCGGGTTCCCTCTGGGTTGTGGGTGGCTGGGTAGCCCTCGCGGTAGCCCTTTTTCGTCACCGAAACGACTCACCGGATTGTGTTTGGCCGACATCCGCGTCCTGAATCATTCAGGGGAGACCTGACGCTGGCCGGCAAAGCGGGTATTGTGAGTGGTGATGACAACCATGGCGCGCGACACCGATCCGCGAGCGGAAGCGGCGCAACTCGAGTTGCTCCGGCAGGCGAGCGTCCCGCGCCGGTTTGGCTTGGTTCGGTCCCTGACCGATACCACAGTGCGCCTCGCCCGGCGTGCCATTCGTCGGGCGCGACCCGAGGCGGGCGAGGCAGAGGTCATGCTCACCTTCGTGGCGTTGAGCTATGGCCCTGAGCTGGCTGAGCGGTTGCGGAGGCATCTTGGGCAAACAACGCAATGACCACTTCTGACATCCTGGCGGCGGTGACGCCGGTGGTGGATGCGCTCGACCGGATTGGGGTGCGAAATCACATCGCCGGCTCGGTCGCGAGCTCTGTCCTCGGCGTTGCGCGGGCGACTCTCGATGTGGACCTCGTCGCCGACCTGCGCAGCGAGCACATTGCGGCTTTCGTCGGGCAGCTCTCCGGCAAGTTCTACGTGGAGGAGGAGATGGTCCGGGACGCGGTGCGGCGCCGGGCGTGTTTCAACGTGATCCACCTCGCCACAATGCTGAAGGTCGACGTCTTCGTGCTCAAGACCAGGCCCTATGATCTGACGGCCTTCGACCGCATGACCGCCGACACCCTCGAGGACGAACCAGGGGCGCGTATCTTCTACGTCGCCTCCGCCGAGGATACGATCCTCAACAAGCTCGAGTGGTATCGGATGGGCGACGGCGTATCGGACCGGCAATGGCGGGACGTCATCGGCGTGATGAACGTGCAGGGTAGGGGACTCGACTTCGAGTACCTGCGGCGTTGGGCCGACGAGCTCGAGATCCTCGACCTCCTCGAGCGCGCGGTGGAGCAGAGCGGGCTCGAATAGAGACGCCCAGGGGATCTACGCGACGGTCAAGCGGGGCGAGCGCGATGCGGCGGCGGTGGTAGATCTCGTGTTTGCGGATGGCCGTGGCCAATCCCGATAGGAAGACCTGATGACCCCACCCAAAGAAGTGCAACCCAAGTGTGCAACCCGACCCGAACCGGTGGCACCGACAAAACATTGCAATGAAGGGCACCGTGTGTGCCGGTGATGCCCCGGCGCGACCGTCTTGCGCGTCGCCTTGACATCCTTCGTCGCCCAGGTGCAAGTTGATGATCACGGCGGCGCCGACGCCGAACCTCGACTGGTCCTCCCCCGCAGGATCACTCGCAAGGGGCAAAGGGGAGCTGACTCCTCCGGACGGGTGATCGTTTCGTCTTCCGGACCGCGTGGCTGGAGGCGGGGGCTTTGGTCTTGCGGACTTGGAGGAACCCCATGACCGTTCGCAGCGATCTCAAGACCATCATCCGAACCCGAATGAGCAAGACCGGCGAGTCCTACACCGCGGCTCGCGCCCACGTTCTTCGCGAGCAGGAACGCCTATTGGGCCCGCCTGACGATCAAGACCAACCCGATCTAGAGGCTGCCAAGAGCGACGAGGTCGAGGCGGTGGTGATCAAGCTCAACCAGCAGTCAGCCCGGGTGCGGGTGTTGGGTGAGACAGAGGCCATCACCTTCCGCTCCTCGGCAACCTATCGTCTGGTGCCGGGCCACATCGTGGAGCTGACCATCACCAAGCGGTGGACCTACCGCGGGCACGAGTACGCCAGCGGGGCCGTTGGTGACAGCCGCTTCGACATCGAGCGCCTCGAGCTCACCCCGCTTTCCCTCACCGACCAGGATATCTACGATCTTCGCGAGACCAGCGAGCCGTTCACGAGTCCAGATCCCTTTGCGCCCTATTGGGAGGCACTCACCGAGACACCACGTCGCGCCTACGAGTTCGACGCCATCGCCTGGGACGCCATCGCGGCGCGGTCGGATGATTTTGATATCACGCCCGTGGTCGATGCCGCAGAACTCCACGACCAAGATCCCATCACCGCACGAGAGCTGTTGATGGATGTCCTGGCCGAGGATCTCCGCTGCATCGACGCTCACGCCCACCTCGGCAACCTCAGATTCGACTACTCGCCCGAGGATGCCATGGCCCACTACGAGGTCGGCATCACCATCGGCGAGCTCTCGCTCGGCACCGACTTCGAGGAATTGCTGCCGTGGGGATACATCAACAACCGGCCCTTCCTGCGCTGCCTCCATGGCTACGCGCTGTGCCTGTGGCAGCTCTCACGCTTCGACGAAGCGGAGCAGATGTTCTGGCGGATCCTCACGCTCAACCCCACCGACAACCAGGGCGCCCGGTTTTGCTGGCACGCGGTGCGCAGGGGCATGACCTGGGAGGATTTCCAGGATAACGACCCCGACGACGCTATTGACCCAACCGATGAGACAGGAGCCGGCCAGTATCTGAACTGAGGCTGTTGGGAGGAGACGCCGCTGTGCCCCAGACCCGGCGGCGGCCCATGGTCGGGGTCACGTCTTGGTTTTTGCCGGTGCCCCAACCGGAACCGTCGCGGCAACCTCCGTGGCTGCCGGCACCTCAGCTGGCGTCGAGCGCTCGGAGGCCGAGAGCCTCCTCAGCCGCTCCGCGGCCTCGGGCTCGCCCTTCCGGTCCAGGTAGTCGGCGTAGGTCGCCAATGGGATGTCGTCATCCCCGTCTTCGAAGAAGGACTCGACGAACGGGGCTTCGTCTTCGTGCCTCACCCATGGTACGAGCTGTGGGTTCATCAGCGCCCGGAGCCCGACGTGCACCGGCTCCAGGCGAAGGCCCATGTGAACCGAAAACAGGGCTTTGCGCTCCCGCCGCGACAGGTTCCCTTCGTCGATATCCCTGAGGACGCGACCGGTGAGCGCCGGGACGATCTCTGACAAGATCGGTTCGATGCGGGGGATGAGCTCTTGGAGGAGCGCCTGGCTCCCCTCGTCGTCGCCGGCCTTCATGGCCTCCTCGACCCGGGCCTGCAGCTCGGAGACGGTAGCGAAGAGCACGAGGATTTCGTCCATGGTGAAGATCGGCGGCGGCCTCTTGCCCGCCACGGTTTTTGATGGCCTGGTCCACGGCCTCATCCGCCTTCTCGTGCATCCCCTCGAAAAGCCAGGGCGCTTTCTCACCCAGCGCGGTCAGCTCCGGTCCGAGGTCGTGGATTTCTCGCTGCAGGTCCTCGACGGCCAGGTGCCGGCCGGCGGCTTGCTTCACGATCGACAGCAACCGTTCACGTACCCCGTCATACGGTCTGAGGCCATCTTCGAGCTGGGCGATAAAGATCGTCTCGAGAGTGGGGTTGTCCGCGGCCTGTTCGGGGATGCTCGCGTCCCCCACGCACAGCATGGTGAATGCTAGGCTCGTGGCGAGGAGCTCGTCATCGGTGGCGTCCGTCCGGTGCAGGTACCGAGTCAGCGTAGCCTTGGTCTTGTCGATGAACCGCCAGGCCACGAGCGGTTTGATGCACCGGACGAACAGCTCGTTCCGGGAGACGTCGCCGCGATTTTCGTCTCGGAGATTGTTGGTTTCCCGCTCCACCACGTCTTCAAACCGCGTCGGCTCGAAGCGGATCCGGCCGAACGGTCCGGCTGGCTCGAGCAACCCGGCAAAGGTACGGAGAGCTTGAAGGATTTCATCGTCGCTCTTGGCTTGGATGATTGTGATGGCCCTACCAACGATCTCCGCCATCCGATACGCGGTTCGCTCGTCGGGGGCGGTTTCGATCAGGCCGAGTAGGTCTGCGCTCCAGGAGTCCGGCGCTGCGGCCCCGGAGGTCGCCCGTGCGGGTGCCGCCCGGGCCCTTTCTTCCTCGTCTTTGAGCCAACAGCACTTCTTGTACTTTTTGCCGCTGCCGCAAAGGCAGGGTTCATTCCGTCCGAGCTTCCGGGTTCCCACGGGCGTTACCTTTCGAGTTTTCTGGACGTCGTTCTATTGCACGAGGATTCGACAAGAGGTGCGGGACGACGAAAAGAGTCGGGATAATCAATGGTTGACCAAGGGAAGAAATACTACCGGCATGCTCGGCCACAGTTCACCCGGCTTCGGCTCAGATCCGCGCCATCTTCACGTGCATTTGGCCTCGATGAGACGCTCTGGCCCCACTTCAAAAAACTGAGCGCCACCCTCGACGAGTACCTGGCCGAGGTCACGGCGAGCGGGCCGTTTTCGTTGGTGGAGGTCCTACGACGCGACCGAGGAAGATAGGACGCAACCAGCCCTGT
>JAUUZB010000388.1 GCA_030590185.1 Deltaproteobacteria bacterium | reverse complement strand
GGCCACGAGGCGCACCACGGCCCTCATGCGACCTTCATGCGTTCGAGCTGGCTGGTGGGGAAGACCTCTCCAGTCTTGCGATCGGCCAGCAGCACGTTGGCGCCGGCCTTTGTCAGGGTGGTCACCACGCTCTGCAATTGGCCGAAGCGCGTGGTCACCGCTCGATCGTCGACCGCGGGGGCATGAATCCAGGTGCGACAGCCCGAGGCTGTCTCGGCTAGCTCGACACCATCGGTGCCGATCACCACGTCCACCCGCGTGGAGGGGACCCCAATGGCCGCCACCACCCTGGGGAGCCACGGCCCGGGGGTGGGAGGTACGAAGATCATCAGCCGCCGAACGCGGTTGGCGGTGCGCAGGATGAAGTCGGCCAGGCCCGCACCCTGTTGGTCGGCCGGCGTGCTGGCCGAGGTGATCACGAGCTCGAGTCCGGCTCGACCATGACTCGCGGTCTCGGCGGTGCCATCAACACCGAGGAGCCAATCGGCTCCCATGGCGCCCTGCTCGATGGCGACCCGCACCGCGCCTGCCGAGGCCTGATCATCCCACGCGGTCACCAGGTAAGCGACCACCTGTTGGGCCGGAGAGAAGGCTCGCTCCGGGCTACGCACCACCACCGTCCGCGACTTGGCGAACACTTTCCATAGAATGAACTTGATCGGATCCCCCGCACCGTAGCGACGCATGTCCATGCGATCACCCATCGGATCCCCCTCCGGGTGAGCGAGCTCGTCGCCGCCGGCTAGACCGGTGATGGTGGGGACGTTCTCGAGGGCACCGGTGGAGGGCGCGAAACGCAGCTCCCGCGGGGTTCGGGTGACGAAGCTGATCGCGGCGATACCAAAGATGTCCCCCACCGAAACCTGGCGCACCAATTCCTGGTGTCGACCCCGGCGCCGCGGGGTGACCTTCTCGGCCACCAACCCGCCGTAGCGCTCGAGCTCGAGCCGCACCTGCGGGCTCCGCCACTGCCAGTGTACCTCCACCAAAGGAATGCGCGGGATGCGAAGAAACGAGCCAGCGTCCGCCGGCACGTCGCAGTCGAGATGGAGCGGGTCGGTCGCCTCTTCTCGGAAGCGCTTGCGGACGACCCAGGCCGAGACCGCGACCAACAGGACCGCGACGAGACACAGGGCGAGGCCGGTGCCCCCGATCACGTAGAGCAACAAATCACCGCGACCGCGGCCGTAGTGAAACACCGCGATGGCGGATAGCGCCAAGGCCCCAGCGCCGGCGGGCCGGATTGGGAACCAGCGCCTGAGCATGCCCAGGGCCGCGCGCAGCCTTGCCATGGGGGAATCTATAGCATGGCGACAGCCGGGCAAATACGGGCGGCGTGTCGCTCGCCAGGCGCGAGGAACCCCGGGGCGCGGACCCGGGTTGTCACGATGCACCCAGAACAACTACCATCCGCGCGGGCCCCGCGCGCGGGCGCGAGCACCCGGTGATGCCCAACTGGCACGTCGGCACTACCCAGGAGTCCACGTGAGCGATTCAATCGCCGCCTTCATCGCGAACCAAGACCACGGCACCGTCGAACGCAGCATCGCCCTCAAGTCGACCCTCGCGGTGCCCGGGCAGGCCGACGCCCTGGCCCACGTCTGCCAAACGGAGCGCGGCGTCTGGTTGGTGGCCGCCACCAGCCCCGAGCACGGGCGCGCCTTCGACCTACTCGACGACAGCCTTCGCTACCACGAAAAACCGATCGGGGATCAGCTCGAGCTCGATCGCCAAACCTACGCGGTGAAGCTCGGTGACGGGAGCAAGGTCAAAGAGGCACTCGCCATCGGCCGTCTGGTGGCCGCCGCCGAACGCCGGCGTGACTTGAGCGCCGTACCCACGGCGCCGTTCTTCCCAAACCTCACCGAGGTGGAGCGGGTCTGGATCGAGACCTACCTCGAGCCAGATGAGGAGCTGCTCGCCTGGCTCGAGACCTCCACCCGCAAGACGGTCGGTTCGCACACCCTGCCCGGCGCTGAGGCCGAGCTGCGCTACCTGTTGACCTCTCGGCGTCACGCCTTGGTGACGATCTCGGCGGTCGGCGACGTCGACCCTCAGGAACTGCCCTGGAAACCGTTGGCACTAACCGACACCATCGGTCGGGATACGGTGAACGTCGGCGACGCCAGTTGGCGAACCGCGGTCAGTAGCGACAAGCTCTTTCACCAGATCGCCGACGTTCCCGGCATGGAGGCGGCGGCGGCCATCCGCGCCGCCGCCCGGTTGAGCTGGCTGCGATGGAGCGGCGCCGGCGCCGCCGAGGCGAGACGTTTGCTGCTGAGCGACGTCGTGCCCCGCCCTCCCTTGACCGTGATCACCGGCCTTATCCTCGAGCAACTCAGCCGCGACGCGGCGACGCCCCCCACCGACAGCGAACGCGAACAGCTCGCCGTGGGCTTGCGCGCCCTGCGGGACCAACAGGGCTCCTCGTCACAAATTCTGGTCGAGTGGCTCGAAGCCTGGCAGGTGCCCCCCACCGACGGGCTCGCCGTGCTGGGCATCGCCCTCGCCGACGAAGAGTCCTCCGAGTTAGCCCGCTGGGCGCTGCCCTTGCACCGCCACGTCCACCAGCGCCTGCGCGACGAGGAAAAGGAGCCAGATAAAATCGTGGCCCGTGACGTCGGGTTCGCCGAGCACCTCCTCTGGGCAGAGGAGCTCGACGAAGCCCGCGAGCTGCTCAGCGCGCTGGTCGACGAGTTGCCAGCCCAGGAGCTCGTCGACCTGCTGCCATCGCCCGAGACCGACATCACCACCGGCAGCCAACAGCTCAGGATCTTCCTACTCGAGCTGCTGGCGCGCGCCGGGCTGAGCGCTGAGCAGGGTGCCCGCGCTCTGGCCCGCAGCCAGCCCTTGGTCCCGAGCCGCATGGAGGCGTTGGCCGCTGCCTCCGAGGGCCCCTTGCACCAACGGGCCGATGCGGCCCGCGCCCTGCTCGAGCCGGGCGGCCTCGCCCGCGCCCCAACCGATCCCGACAACCAGCCCGCGGGCCAGCGGGCGATCGCTGCCCTCTCACCCGAGCAGCGGGAGGTGTTGCGACATCCCGCCGCCCGCGAGGGCAACGTGCTCGGCCGCCTGACGCTCTGGATCGCCAGGTCCGAGGTCCCGGACTACGATCACCTGCGCGCCCATTGCGAGAAGGTCAGCGCCGAGGCGCTCCCGGCGGTCACCGAGGCGGTGGCCGATGCCTGCCTCGCCCTGGCCATGCCGTCCACGCCGACCTACATCTCCCGCGGCGAAAAATCAGTCGGCCTGTGCGCCTACGAAGGGGATCCAGCCTTCCTCCTGATCGGCAGCCAACACCTCGATCCCGACTCCGAGTATTTCCTGACGCAGGAGGAGTTGCGCTTCGCCGTCGGAGCGGAGCTGGCCAACCTGCGCTTCGAGCACGCGCGCATCACCTCCCAGGACTATTATCGCGGCGCCCTGGATAAGGGCGTCAAGGCCGCCGCCCTGGTGGCGACCGTGTTGCCGCTGATTCGCTACATACCCCTCGAGGCGCTGATCGGGCGCAGCGGCGTCTATCGCTGGGTGCGGTCGGTGGTGCCCCTCTCGGTGCTCAAGCGCATCTACAAGCTCGAGGATGGCCGGCAATTGGCTTCCGCCGTCGGCGGCAACCTCGGACCGCTGGTGGACGCCGGCGCCGGAGGCCTGGAGATGGCCCGGCAGACAATCAGAGCCACCCGCGATCGCGCCGGCACGTTGCTCGGCCAATCAGGCGAGGGGGAGGCGGAGGCCAAGGCGGACATCGGACCGGAGAGCGCCAAGCTGGTGGTGCTGTGCCGGGTGCTGCAACTCACCGCCGACCGCAGCGGCCTGCTCCTCGGTGGTAGCCTCAACGCGGGGATCCGCGCCCTGTTCTTGACCAGCACCCGCTATCAACGGGAGCTCGGGCTCGCCGAGCAACGCGGCCTGGTGGCTTGCCTGAGCCGGCGCGACGACGACGGGCGGATGCTGTTTGAGGAGCTAGCGGTCCGCATCGCGGCGTTAGTCGCCTTCTCTCTCTCCGCTGACTATGCGCGCCTGCGCGAGGCCTTGGCCGCTTCCTGAGGGCGAGATGGTCTTTGTCCCGGTGACGCAGCTGTTATAGTCGGCCTCCCCCTCAACGGGCAGCCGCCGTGATCCCAAAGATACCGATCAAAAAACAGCCGCTGGTAACCGCTCTGAGGGCGGTCGCTGTCCTGGCGTTGCTGTTCATCTTTTTGATCGGCATCAAGGGACTCGGCTCGGGCTTCAAGCTGCTCGGCAAGGACGTCCTCGACAGCTTCTTCGCCGCCACCGAGAACCCCTTCGTTGGCCTGGTGGTCGGCATCCTCGCCACCACCGTGGTGCAGAGCTCCTCGGTGACCACCTCGATGATCGTCGGCCTGGTAGCCGCACCCCTAAACCCGCTGCCCCTGGCCAACGCCATTCCCATGATCATGGGCGCCAACATCGGCACCACGGTCACCAACAGCATCGTCTCCTTCGGTCACGCCGGCCGCCGCGACGAGTTCCGCAAGGCCTTCGCGGTCGCCACCTGCCACGACTTTTTCAATTTTGGTGCGGTGCTCATCCTGCTACCGCTCGAGATGGCGACCGGCATCTTGCAGCGCACCGCTCGGGGGCTGAGCGGTCTGCTCACCACCGGCAGCGGGGTCACCTACGAGAGCCCGCTCAAGTCAGTGCTCAAGGCCGGCGGTGCGCCCATCAAGGGATTGGCGGAGCTCCTCTTCGACCATCCGATCGGTCAGGCGATCGTTATCATCCTGCTCAGCGGCCTGCTGATCTTCCTGGCGCTGATGCTGATCGTCAAGCTGATGCGGTCCCTCATGCAAACCCGCGTCGAGGCGTATGTCTCACGGGTGCTGGGCCGAAACGTCATCATCTCCCTGGTGGTCGGCGCGGTGGCCACCGTTCTGGTGCAGTCGAGTTCGATCACCACCTCGTTGTTGGTGCCGCTGGCCGCGGCGGGTCTGATCACCCTGCGCCAGGCGTTTCCGATCACCCTCGGGGCGAACATAGGCACCACCATCACCGCCCTGCTCGCCTCGCTCGCCGTGTCGGGGCAGAACGCCCACTTCGGAGTGGAGATCGCCCTGGTTCACCTGTGGTTCAATGTGGGTGGGATTCTGCTCATTTTGCCCTTCGAGCCGATCCGCGAGCTGCCCCTGCGGGCGGCCCGCTGGTTGGCCGACACGGCGGTCGAGTCGCGCCCGTGGGCGATCGGCTACGTGGTGGGACTCTTCTTCCTGCTGCCGGCGGCGCTCATCTTCGTTCACAAGCTCATCTGGGGTTAGAAACCGGAGGTCCCATGATCAAGGAGCT
>JAUUZB010000225.1 GCA_030590185.1 Deltaproteobacteria bacterium | reverse complement strand
GGTTTGCGTGACCGCCGAGTACAGCATCAAGCTCACCCGCCCGACGCCAACCGATCGAGACCTGTCCCTGTTTGCGACCGTCGCCGAGTCGACCGACAAGCGAGTGGTGGTGGAGGCGCGGCTCGAGGCGAACGGGGAGATCTGTGCGACCTGCAGGGGCACGTTCATCGCGGTGCCCGAGGGACACGCGGCGGCGAAGGGTTGGTGAGCGTCGGAGGCGTGACCCCTGCTACGCCGCGGCGGGCAGGTACAGGCTCCGCCCCTTGATCCGTTCGTGCCGCAACCCCGCGGCGCGGTCCAGGGCTCGCAACGGCTCCGGCAGGTCAGCCGCGAAGGACCACTCATCGCTACGACCGCCGGCGGCCTCGAAGGCCGCGACCCATTCGGGCCACCAGGGCACGGGGGTCTTGGCGATTGGCTCGACCACCAGTACCCGGGCACCACGTCGTGCAGCGGCCAGCAGGCTGTCCCGCAACCGATCGCGGTCTCGGTCCGCGAGCTCGTTGACCGCAAAAGCCGCGATCACCGCCCCACCCGGACCGGGCAGCGGCGCGCGCAGCAACTCCCCACGCTGGACCTTGCCGCGCAGATCGAGCGCCCGGAGGTTCCAGCGGGCCTCCTCCACCGCCCAGGCGTGACGATCGATCCCGGTGACCGCTGGCGGGCGCGCACAACAGCTCGCCCAAGCCGCGCCGGCTACACCGCTGCCACAGCCGAGATCTAGAATCTTGGCCGGCGGCGGCGTCTCTGCCCCGATCGCTCGTACTATCCCTTCGACCAACGCAAAGTGCAGCGGACCATAGAAGAGGGCAAAGGCAGCGCGCTTGCCCGCGCCGTCCAGGGACTTGTCGCTCAAGCCGGGCCGGCGTGCGACGTAGATCTTGGACAGCGCCTGCAGACCGCGGCGGACCTCTGGAAAGGTCAGGTTGGCGAGGTGCCGCTCTTGGAGCGCGGCCACCCAGTCATCGAATCGTTGTGTGGGCTCGTTCGGCATGGCCCAGAAACGCAGCGGGCCCCGTCAAAGGGGCCCGCGTCGAACTAACAAAAACGAACTAGACTACAGGATCATGAAGTCGTGGGCGCGGACGGTCTTGCGGCCGTTGGCCTTGGCGCGCTCGGTGGCCTGTTGGATGAGCCAATGGACCCAACCGTTCAAACCCTCGACGGCATCGCCGGCGGTGTTGCAATTAGCGGCTTTGATCTGCTCGCGCACCTTGCTCGCCACCAACAGGATTTCCCCACCGGCCTTCTTCTTCGCCTTCTTCTTGGCCATGTCCCATGCCTCCTAATGTTTGCTCGTTGGAGCGGACTGTAGCAGGGCGCTCAGGCCGCTGAATTCCGCCAACGGTTAGCAAAGATCCGCGCTTGGGTACAAGCAATAGATCGCCCCCAGGGGGCAAAAAACGCCATTTCCGGCCCGGTCGGAGGGGCTCGAACGATCCAGGGCGAGAGTCGAGTCGACTTGCCCTACCGGGTCGGGCCTGGCAGGCTCCCGCTGCGATGCCCGAGAAGATCACGGTTCCGGCGCTGGCGGTCGGAGTTCCGACCACCACCACCCTCGCCTTCAGGTTCAACGAGACCCTCTACCTCGAGAGGATGAGCGTGCTCTCGGCCGAGGGGGCCGGGGTGCTCAGCGAGATGATTCCGCCCAAGGGGACCGAGATCACCGTGATTTTCCGCCTCTCCACCGCCGAGTCGGCCACCCGTTGCCGGGCCGTGGTGCGCGGCAACATCCCGACCACACCCGGCGGGTTGCGACTCCGGGCCAAGGCCGGAGATAAAGTGTTGCCCGCCATCACCGGCGCCGGGATATCGGACAGCGCCACCGCCATCTTCCGGATGGGGGATCTCGAGCCCTCCTCCGCCCCGAGCGTTGGCGTCGGCCGTTCCCACTCCCGGCCGGAGTCCGGGCGTGCGGCGGTCGGCTTTTCCATTGAGTTCCTCGACCTGGACCCTACCGGCCGTGGGGCCGTCGACCACCACATCGAGACCTCCCAGTTCCTGGCCGACCGACTCGCCGCCCAGGGCGGCCGTTCGGTCAAGGACGATCGCCTCGCCGTCTCCGAGACCTTTCACGCCGGCGACTTGAGCAAGCGGGCCCTGGACTGGTAAACGCCCGGGCGCAACAACCCAGAGGACAATATGAAGATCTCGGGCAAGGCCTACCGGACTATCTGGCTCAACGACGTCGGCGCGGCGGTCGACATCATCGATCAAACCGAGCTGCCCTACGAGCTGATCATCAAGAGCTTGAAGACCGTCGATGACGCGGCGGAGGCGATCTCGGTGATGCGAGTGCGCGGCGCGCCGTTGATCGGTGCCACCGCTGCCTATGGCATGGCCCTACAGATGAACGGCGACCCCAGCGATGCGGGCCTCGCCGCCGGCTACGAACAGCTGCTTGCCACCCGGCCGACCACGGTCAACCTGCGTTGGGCCCTCGGCCGGATGCGCGCCCTCCTCGAAGAGCTACCGGCCGACCAACGTCGCGAAGCTGCCTATAAAGAAGCGGCCGTGGTCTGCGACGAGGACGTGCAGATCTGCGAGAGCATCGGCAACAACGGCCACGAGGTGATCCGGGCGCTCTACGAGAAGAAGGGCAAGCTAGAGCGGATCAACGTCTTGACCCACTGCAACGCCGGTTGGCTCGCCACCGTCGATTGGGGCACGGCGTTGGCGCCGATCTACAAATCCCACGACGCCGGCCTGCCGGTGCACGTCTGGGTAGATGAGACTCGCCCCCGCAACCAGGGCGCCAGCCTCACCGCCTTTGAGCTCGGCAGCCACGGGGTACCGCATACCGTGATCGTCGATAACGTCGGCGGCCACCTGATGCAGCACGGCATGGTCGACCTGTGCATCGTTGGCACCGATCGCACCGCCAAGAGCGGGGACGTCTGCAACAAGATCGGCACCTATCTAAAAGCGCTTGCCGCCCACGACAACGACGTACCGTTCTACGTCGCCCTGCCCGGGCCGACCATCGATTGGACCCTGACCGACGGGGTCAAGGATATCCCGATCGAGGAGCGCGACCCGGAGGAGGTCCACGTCATCGCCGGCGGTGGCCAGCGCGTGCGCCTCACCCCGGAGGGCAGCCCGGCGGCCAACTACGCCTTTGACGTCACCCCCCGGCGCCTGGTCACCGGGTTGATCACCGAGCGCGGCGTTTGTCCGGCCTCCCTCGAGGGGCTCAGTGGTCTGTACCCCGAGCACGCATGATCCACGACGAAGGGGTCATCAAGTACGAGCTCGCCCACCGCGACGCACCGTTGCCCCGGGAGGCCTACGCGCGGGTCGCGGCCATCGCGGCCTGGCGGCGCGTGCTGGTCAAGCTGGCGATCATCGGTCGGGACCCCTTGCTGTACGGCGGCGCGGGCTACGGGAACGCCAGCGCCCGGATCACGCCGTACCCAGGGGAGCGCGGTCGGCGACGCTTCGTGATCACAGGCTCCCAAACCGGAGTCCCGGATGAACGCAGCGTGGCGCCCCTGTGCGTGGTCGAGGCCTACGACGCCAAGCGAAACTACCTCCAGTCCTTTGGCCCCATCCAACCGTCCTCCGAGTCCTTGACCCACGGCGCCATCTACGATCTGGATCCGCGCATCCGCTTCGTCATCCACGGGCACGTGCCGTACATCTGGCGCAGCGCCGCCGAGCTGGGGCTCCCGTGCACCTCTCCCGACGTGGCCTTCGGTACGCCGGGGATGGCCTTTGAGATGATGCGGGTCTACCGCGACTCCAACCTCGCCGACACCCGGCTCGTGGTGATGCTCGGCCACGAGGACGGGGTGATTAGTTTTGGCCGCAGCATCGACGAGGCCGGGGAGGTGATGGTTCGTTATCTGGCCCGCGCCTTCGCCCTGGTGGTAGACGGGGTGCCGGCGGCTTGGCGATGACGCACCTGGCGCCGCAACGGTTCTGAACGTGGCCTCCACGACCCCTAGCTCCGCCGGCCTAGCCATGACCGAGCGCACCCTGCGTGATCTCGGCTGGGGGCACATCACCGACGCCATCGCCCTTCGCGCCAACACTCCGCGGGGTGCCGAGCGGGCGCGGAGCTTGCCCTTGTTGCCCGACCGTGCGGCGGTGGAGGCGACCTTCGCCCTGATCGACGAGGCGCGCGGGCTGCTGCGCCGTGAGCTGGCCATACCCCTCGGCGGTGTCGAGGAGGTCCGATCGTTGGTGGAGCGGACGCAGAAGGGCGCGGTGCTCCAGGTCCATGAGCTGGTGGCCTGCGCCAATCTGGCCCGGGCGAGCACCGATGTGCGGCGGTTCCTGGCCGGGCTCTCGGAGGAGGCGCCGCTGCTCGCCTCCATGGTCCAACGCCTTCACGATCTCTCGGACCTCGCCTCCCACGTCACCCGCACCTTCGAGCCCTCTGGCGCGCTGCGGGATGATGCCAGCTTTGAGCTCGCCGATTACCGGCGCCGGGCCCGTCAGATGCACGAGCGGCTCAAGGGCCGACTCGAGGCGCTTCTGCACGAGCCGGAGTTCGTGCACCGGCTGCAGGATAACTATTACTCCCTGCGCAACGACCGCTACGTGGTGCCGGTGCAGGCCAGCTTCCGTTCGCAGGTCCCGGGCATCGTGCACAACGCCTCCAATTCGGGGCAGACCATCTTCGTGGAGATCGACGAGATCGTGCCGATGGGCAACGAGCTGACCATCGCTGAATCCCTGGCGGCCGAGGAGGAGCGGCGGGTGCTCGCCGCCCTGTCGCGGGAGGTGGCGGATGCGGCGACGCCGCTGTTGGCCAACGCCGAGCTGTTGGCACAGCTCGACCTGACCCAGGCCGTCGCTCGTTTGAGCAACGATCTCGACTTTGAGATCCCGACCGTGGTCGAGGCGGATGCGCCGCTCGTGCTGGAGGGAGCGCGCCATCCGTTGCTGGTGATGCAGGGCAAGAAGGTGGTGCCGAACACCATCGTCCTCGGGCAGGGGGAACGGGCGCTGATTATCTCCGGGCCGAATGCCGGCGGCAAGACGGTGAGCATGACCACCGTGGGCCTGTGCCTCCTGATGGCGCGCGCCGGGCTGCCGGTGCCGGCTCGCTTGGGTTCCCGGGTGCCGTTGGTCACCGGCCTGACCTGCACCATCGGCGACGCCCAAGACCTGAGCCTGGACCTCTCTACCTTCACCGCCCACCTCGCCGCGCTCGGAGAGATCTTGGAGCTCGCCGGCCCCGGCTGGCTGTGCCTGATCGACGAGATCGGATCCGACACGGATCCTGTGGAGGGGGCAGCCCTCGCCACCGCGGTGCTAGAGGCCCTCGCTGACCACGGCGCCCGGGTGCTGGTCACTACCCACCTCGAGGAGGTCAAGGCCTTCGGGCTCAACGATCCGCGCTTCGTCAACGGCCGGGTTGGCCTCGACCCGGAGACCCTCCGGCCCAACTACGCCCTGGAGCTCGGCGCCGCCGGTGTCTCCAAGGCGATCGACGTGGCGGAGCAGGTCGGGTTGCCCGCGGCGGTGATCGCCCGGGCCCGGGAGAACCTACAGGGCGGCGGCGCCCTGACCGTGGCGCTGCAGAAGCTCGAGGAGGAGCAACGCGCCGTGGTTGCCGAGCGGGATACCGTGGCGGCGCAGCTGCGCGATGCCGAGGCGGAGCGCGAGCGGCTGCGGGTCGAGCTCGAGCGTGCCGAGCAGGCCAGGTCCGAGGCGGAGCTCACCATGCGGCGGGAGATGGCCGAGACCTACGAGCAGGCCGCCAAGCAGGCGGCGGCGGTGGTCGCGGAGATCCAGGCGGACCAGAGCATGCAGCAGGCCCAGCAGGCCCAGCGCCTGATGCGGTCGCAGGCCGAGGAGCAGCGCCGGGTGATCGATGGGCTCGAGGCGCGGGGGGAGGCGGGCGCGACCCCGGGCGTCGCTATCGAACCCGGCCAGCGTGTCAAAGTCCCCGGGCTCAATCAGGTGGGTGAGGTGCTGAGCGTAGATGACGAAGCGGCCCTGGTGGCGGTCGGCAGCCTGCGCACGCGGGTGGCCCTGGCGGAGCTCGTACCGCTGAGGGAAGTGGGCGGCGGGCGCAGCAATAGCGCGGGCAAACGCCGCAAGCGCGATCGCGGCCCTCGGTCAGAGTCGCGGCCCACCGAACGCCGCGGGGGCCTGATCCCCAAGGACGCGACCCTGGATCTACGTGGTCAACGGGCCGACGAGGCCGAGTTCGCCATCGAGGCGTTCCTCGACCAGTGTTTTCTCACCAACAATTCGCCAGTCTTGATCATCCACGGTCACGGCACCGGCGTGCTGCGACAGGTGGTGCGCGAGGTGCTGCTCGGCTCGACGTACGTCGACGATTTCCGACCGGGCGAGGATCAGGAGGGTGGCACCGGGGTGACGGTGGCGCACCTACGATTGTGATCAGTTGCGGAAGTTTTTGAGTCGCGCCGCCGCGTCCTCGAGCACCGACTCGGGCTGCGCAAAGCAGAAGCGCAGGTAGCGGTTGCCCAGGTCCCCGCGCGCGAAGACCGAGCCCGGGATCGCGGCGACCCCCTCCTCGGCGAGCAAACTGTTGGCCGCGTCCTGGGAAGACCGGAACCCGAGACGCGAGATGTCGGCGAACAGGTAGGGCCCACCGGCCGGCGTGAGCGGCTCCATGGCGCTGGCGGCGAGGGCCTCGAGCAGGATGTCGCGGCGTTTCTGGTAGGCGGCCGCGACTTTTTTGAAGAAGTCCTCGGGGGCGCCGAGGCCGGCGGTCACCGCCGCTTG
>JAUUZB010000230.1 GCA_030590185.1 Deltaproteobacteria bacterium | reverse complement strand
CCACCTCAACCAGGTTGGTCCACCAGGCGGTCGTCGGTGTTTGCCAGGTGTCGGCGCCGACCGTCACCGTGACGTCGATCGCGCGCCAGCTGCTGCCAGGGACGTCGAGGAGCTCCTCGAGGCGTCGCTCCGGGCGCAGGCCCTCCGACAGGAGGACGGGATCCGCACCCGAGTCGTCGCACCGCCAGGTGAAGGCATCGAGGCTATCGGTCACCGTGATACCGGCGCAGCCCGGGATCCCGGTGAGCGCGAGATCCACCTGGCGAAGCTCCCCGCCGTGGACACAGCCAGTCGGATTAAAACCCCAGCAGAGCTCGCCGGTGGTCGGGTCAGCAAAAGTATTCCAGTCCGCCGCGTCGATGAAGAACGGCTGCACCTCACCGAGGCACAGGATCGCCACGTCGGTGACGTCGGCCCCAGCGATCATCCCGGCGCCGCGGTTGACGGTGCACTCGCGCCCGAGGGGTTGGGTGGTGATCGAGATCGCGTAGCTCTCGCCGTTCAGGAAGCCAGCGGCGAGCGCGAAGGGGCCGGCGCCGACGTCGATGAGAGTCTCCCCGGTTCCCGCCACCGTTAGGGTGAGCGTCTCGCCAGCGGCGAGGCCACGGACCTCACCGCTCACGTAGAAGCTCGGGGTCGTGCAGGTGATGCTCGAGGCAACGGCGGCGCCGGCGACCGTACCGCTCTGTCCACCGGCGGCGATGGTGCAAGTCTGTTCTGGGACGGTGGGCTGCTGGCTCACCGCTAGGCTGAAGGCGCCCCCGTCCGGCAAGCGATCCTGGAAGGTGAAGATACCATCCTCGGCGATGGCGAGGATCTCGCCAGAGGTACCGACGACCTCGAGGCCGGCGCCGAACAAACCGCTGACCTCGACCCGCTGCTCGTAGCAGAGCGGCGCGAGCTCCTGGATGAGGAGCGGCTGCCAGGTGGCGCACTTATCCGCGACCCGGTAGGCGTAGACGTCCTGCTCGACCTCGCCACCCGTATCGATCACGATGGTGCCCCCGGGCGAGACCAGCTCGAAGGGCTCCCCGCCCACATCCAGCGTGCCGACCAATCCATACTCGCCCCGGCCGAGCTCCTGCCAAATGATCGTCTCGCTCACCGCCACGCTCGTCTCCCCGGCCGTGCCCGCGCCGGTGAGGTTCTCGATCGCGATGGTCGAGGTCCTGGGTTGGGTGATGGTCGGGTCGGTCGAGATCAACCGCCCGTACCACAGGCCCTGGGGCGCGACCGTGATCAGGACCTCGTTCTCACCGGCGAAGAGGTCGGCCACGGTCTCCCCGGTGTAGACCCGCCAGGCTCGCACCTGCGCCACACCCTCGCTCACCGCCTCTACCGTGATGGTCCGCGCCAGGCCGGGGGCCACCACCACCTCGATGGCGGCCGCCTCCGGCTCGCCCTGGACCGTCGTTGGGTGGGCGAGATCTTCGGCGTCGATGGTCACCTCCCAGTAGTCAAAGAGGGCGGGATCGACCTGGGCCTGGGCGATCCAGGCTTGCGGGGAAAAGCTGACGCGGGCCTTCGGCGTCTCCTGACAAGCAGCGATGAACGTCAGCGCGGCAACGAGCGTGACACCAGGGCGCGACATCACGACTCCCTTCTGGGTGAGTGAGGCTCTATTGTCCACCATTCGACGGCGCCGTGCAGGACTTTCCGCCCCGCGGCGGACGCACCACGGCCTCGAAGCTCAGCAGACCAACTCCCCTGGTTGTGGGCAAACCCCGCGCCGGCGGCGGCGCGGTGAGCCCGCGGCTCAGTTCTTGTCGACCAGAGTCAGACCGTACTCGTAGCCCTTGTCAAAGGCGCCCAGGTTCAAGGACTCGGTGCCACGGGGCACCGACGCCTTGACCGCATCGCGCACCGCGTCGGCGCTCAACAGCTTGGACACGGCGGTGAAGAACCCAACCATGACGATGTTGAGCACCTGCTTGCGGCCGATCTCCTCGGCAAAGCGGGTCGCCGGAATGGCAAAGGCCTTGGCCTTGAAGTCGATCTTGTCGAGGTTGACCAGATCCTCTTCGTAGAGCAGCAGGGACTTGCCGTCATCACGAAGCTCCGGAATGAACTTGGTGGCCGCCTCCTGGCTCATCACCACCAGCACGTCCGGATGTACCACGTAGGGGTACAGGATCCGCTCCTCGCTGATGATCACCTGGGCGCTGCAGGCGCTGCCCCGGGCCTCCGGGCCGAAGGCCTGGGTCATGGTGGAATACATGTCGGCGTGGATCGCGGCCGCGCGGCCCACGATCATGCCGGTGAGGATGACCCCCTGCCCACCAAAGCCGCCGATCTTGATTTCAGTTGCGCTCATGATCGTTCACCTCAGTCCTGGACGGGGTAGGGTTTGAAGCTCGGGCCGATCGCCTCACCAATCCGGTTGTTGTAGCAATCCAGCCAGGTATCGCGCTCCCGGTCCACGAACTTGCCGCAGACGATCTCGCCCTGGAACTCGAGGTCGGTCTCCCGGGTGTCGGCGCCGTTCTTGATCACCGACTTGTCGCGGTAGTACTCCAGGGTGGCTAGGCCATCCCCGAGGCGGTTGCGACGCTGGTAGAGGGTTGGGCAGGGGCTCAGGATCTCGATGAAGCTGAAGCCCTTCTTGGAGATTGCCTCCTTGATCGCTTTGGTGGTCTGCCGCACGTGGTAGGCCGTCCAGCGCGCCACGTAGACCGCGCCGCAGCTGTCGGCAATAAACGGCAGGCTGAAGGGATGCTCAAAGGCGCCGTAGGGGGCGGTGGTGGTGATCGCCGGGGATGGCGTGGTGGGTCCCATCTGCCCGCCGGTCATGCCGTACAGAAAGTTGTTCACGCAGATGACCGTCATGTCCATGTTGCGGCGCGCTGCGTGAATGAAGTGGTTGCCGCCGATGGCGAACAGATCGCCGTCGCCACTGTAGACGACAACTTTCGTGTCCGGGTTACCGAGCTTGAGCCCGGTGGCAAAGGCGATGGCCCGGCCGTGGGTGGTGTGGAACGAATCGCAGGCCATGTAACCGGCGACGCGGCCCGTGCAGCCGATGCCGGAGACCACCGCGATCTTGTCCATGTCCATATCGAGCGCGGTCAGGGCCCGAGCAAAGCAGTTAACCGTGGTGCCGATGCCGCAACCGGGGCACCAGATGTGAGGCATACGCTCCTCACGCACCATCGGGATGACGGGGTTGATGCGTACTTCAGTCATCGGACCGCCTCCATGATCGCTTGATAGATTTCCTTGGGGTCGTGGACAGCGCCACCGGGGTGGCCCACCAAGAGGGTCCGGCCCTTGCCCTTGGCGCAGCGCTCCATCTCAAAGTACATCTGGCCAAAGTTGAGCTCAGGCATCACCAGGGTCTTGCCCTTGGCCGCCAACTCCTCGATGCGTTTCTCCGGGAACGGCCAACAGACGACCAGGCGCATGGAGCCAACCTTGACGCCTTCGGCGCGCGCCGCTTCGATGGCGCGCAGCGCCACCCGGTAGCTGATCCCGTAGGAGACCACCACCACGTCGGCCTCTTCGACCTGATCCTCTTCGTAGCGGATGATGTCGTCGGCCTGCAGGCGAATCTTGTCCACCAGCCGGGTGACCAGCTTCTTTTGGGTTTCGAAGTTGAGCACTGGGTAGCCGCGCTCGTCATGGGTCAGGCCGGTGACGTGGATGCGGTGCCCGTCCCCTGCCTTCACCATGTCCGGCACCATGTTTTCGCCAGGCGCGAAGGGCAGGTAGTCGCCCGGCTTCTTGGTGGTGTAGCGCCGCGGGTAGATGTCGATCTCCTCGGCGGCGGGGATGTCGACCCGTTCGGTCATGTGACCGACCGACTCATCCATCATCAGGAAGGTGGGCACCCGGTACTTCTCCGCCAGGTTGAAGCAGTCGATGGTGTAATCGAAGCACTCCTGGGGGGAAGAGGGGGCGAGGGCGATTACTTCGTAGTCGCCGTGGCTACCCCAGCGGACCTGCATCATCTCGCCTTGGGCGGGTTGGGTCGGCAGGCCGGTGGAGGGGCCACCGCGCTGCACATCGACCCACACGCTTGGGCACTCGGTGATGGCGGCCAGGCCGATGTGCTCCATCATGAGTGACAGGCCGGGGCCGGAGGTGACGGTCATCGCCTTCTTGCCCGTCCAGACGGCGCCCTGCAGACAGATCGACGAGGCAATCTCGTCCTCCATCTGAATGAACAATCCGCCGACGTGCGGGAAGCGGTTGGCGATGCGCTCGACCACTTCGGTGGAGGGGGTGATGGGATAACCAGCGGCAAAGCGGCAGCCTGCCGCTAGCGCGCCTTCACAGCACGCGTGGTTGCCGTCGAAATAGTGACGCCCGGTGAGGACGCCAGCTGGATCTGCTTTTTCCATGATCGCTAGCTCCTTTGTCACGCCTAGCCGGTCTTTTTGAAGTTGGGATTTTTGCCGAGCCGCCAACCGAAGATGGCGAAGTCGGGGCAGTACAGTCCGCAAAGATCACAGCCGGTGCAGAAGTTCTTGTCCACCAGCTCCGGCGGGTGGTAGCCCTTGGCGTTGAACGTCGAGCCGAGCTCGAGGGCACCGCTCGGGCAGAACTCCACGCAGAAGCCGCAGCCCTTACAGCGATCGACGTCTATCTCGACGTCACCCCAGTTTTTCTGGATCTTGCGCCTACTCTTGATGTCTTTCATGGCCATCGCTTTACTCCAAAAATCGTCCGCGAACGCAGATCCCTGCCCGGCGCCACAATGACGCGTTCATGACCTTGACCTATGACGGTGAAATGGGTCGTGCCCCAGACGGGGACGGACAGCTTGTCTTCTTCAACCTGCATGCCACTCAGCCCTGAGGGCCGATAGCGGACCGAGACGCTAATACCACCCGAGGGTGGGCATGGCCAGCGATTTCGCGGTGCGTCGTAACTCAAGCTGAGTTTTTTGGACGAACCGAGATCACGATGACCACGCCGCCGACCGCGATCAGCAAGATGCCCAGGCCGGCCCAGGCATTCGGTTGCTCGTCCCAGAAAATCAGACCGGCCAGGTACGCCAAGGGCACGTTGGCGTAGCTGAATGCCGAGGTGACGTGGGCCTCGGCCCGGCGATAGGCGGCGGTCATGAGGCCCTGCGCGCCAGCCCCGAGCAAACCGGCCGTGATCAAAAGGAGATTCGAACGCCAGGACGGCCACTGCCAGCCCGGCATCACGAAGGGCAGGGAGAGCAGCAAGGCGATGGCGCAGAACCAGAAGACGATGCGGCGGGTCGGCTCGGTGCGGGTGAGAGCCCGGGTGGCGACAAAGGCGCCCGAGGAGAGGATGGCCGAGCCCAGGGCAGCGGCCGAATTGAGGGAGGCGAACCCCCGGGTGGGCTGAACGACCAACAGCGCCCCGATCAGGCACAGGGCAGCCATGCCGAAGTGCAGCGGTCGAGGCCGCTCGCGCAGCAAAAGGATCGACAGGAACGCCACGAAGATCGGGGACATCTGCTGCAGCGCCATGACGTCGGCGAGGGGGGCGTGGGCGACCGCCCACAGGTAGCAGGAGATGGCCGCAAAACCGATCCCGCCGCGTACCATCAGCAGCCGCCAGTGGGTCGAGCGCACCGGCTCGCCGCGGTGCACCATCGTCAGCCCGATGGCGAGGCCGGCGAACAAGGAGCGGTAGAGCACCGCTTGCATCGAGGTAACCTCGAGGGTGGCCTCCTTGAGCAGGCCAGCCACCACCACGAAGAAGGCGCAGGAGCCGAGCATCAATCCGGCCGCCGCCGCCACGCTGCGCCGGTCGGCGGCGGAGCTGTCGAGGGGTTGCGCCGGGGCAACCGCACCTGGATGTGGGCTCGTCACGGTTGGGGTCCGCCGGAGGGTCTGCGTGACCCTACTCCAGCCGTACAGAAAACACACCGCCGGACCAAACGGACGGGTCGAATGGGCCGTTGGGTAGAGGGATGGAGCGGTAGATCTGGCCCGTTGTATGGGCCGGTGATTCCCTCTACTGTGAGGTCGCCGTGAGCAAGCGAATTTTGGTTGTTGACGACGAGCCGAACGTCCTGCGATCGATGGAGCGTGTGCTGGGCGCCGCGGGCTACGACGTAATCACCGCCTCGGATCCCACCGAGGCGCTCGAGCTGCTCACCGCCGAGAGCACGCCGGTCATCTTCCTCGACTTGAATATGCCGCGGCTCAACGGTTTGGAGCTCTGCCGGCGGATCCGCAGCATGGATCCGATCTCGATCATCTATTCCTTCACCGGTTGCGCCCAGCTCTTTGAGTTGCACGAATGCCGGGCCGCCGGGTTTGACGACTACCTGACCAAGCCGGTGAGCAGCGAGCTCCTATTGGAGGCGGCGCGAGCCGGGTTCGAGAAAATCGAGCGCTGGTTGCGCGAGGAATCGGCGGGGGAGTCGCGCTCCGCGGCCCAGGCGTATCGCCCCTGGGTGGAGTAGAGCCCCGGTCCGTTAGGGAGCGAACAACGCCGCTAGCCTGCCGCCCTTTTCCGCGGCGAGCGCCGCCGGCGACTGTCCCTCTTTGTTTTTCTTGTTCGGGTCGGCGCCGACCTTGAGCAGGACGCCGACGAGGTCCGGGTGGTTGCGATAGACCGCCTCGAAGAGTGGTGTCTCGCCGGTGGTGGTGGCGAGGTCCGGCTTGGCGCCCCGCTTGAGCAGGAGCTCGGTGGCCTGGAGGCTGTTGGCCTGGATCGCTTGGTAGAGGGGGGTCTCGCCATCTT
>JAUUZB010000824.1 GCA_030590185.1 Deltaproteobacteria bacterium | reverse complement strand
CGCAACTGAACAGGAGACCGGCATGTCGAAAGTGATCACAGCCACGTCGCTCGGCCTGGCGTTCTGCTTCACCCTGGCGCTGGGCTCGGTCGCCTCGGCGGCCCCGGATGCCAAGAAGATCCTCGACGCCATGGACGACATGTACCGGGGTGACTCGGCCCATGGGAAAATGGTCATGTCGGTCCAGACCGCCAACTGGAGCCGCACCCTGGAGCTCGAGTTTTGGAGCAAGGGGGAGGAGCGCTCGCTCATCCGCATCCTCTCACCCAAAAAGGAGAAGGGCACCGCCACCCTCAAGGTGGAGAAGAACATCTGGAACTACCTGCCCAAGGTCAAGCGGGTGATCAAAGTCCCGTCGTCGATGATGGGCGGCTCCTGGATGGGCAGCCACTTCACCAACGATGATCTGGTGAGCGAGAGCCGCATGGCGGACGACTACACCTACGAGATCACCTTCGAGGGTGAGCGCGAGGGCCAGAAGACCATCGAGGTGACCTGCGTGCCGAGTCCCGACGCCGCGGTGGTCTGGGGCAAGGTGGTGGTGGAGGTCACGACCGACTCCATACCCATCCGCTCCCGCTACTTCGACGAGGATATGGTGTTGTCCCGCACCATGACCTTCTCGAACGTCCAAAACATGGGGGGGCGTCGCATCCCAACCATCTCCAAGATCGTGCCGGCGGATAAGCCGGATGAGTACACGCAGATGGAGTACAAGGAGATGAAGTACGACGCGGCCCTCGATGATGACCTGTTCACCCTGCGCAAGCTCCAGCGCTGAACGGGGTCGTGGGGCGGAGAGCCAACGTGTTGAGTCAGCGGTTCCAATGGCCACGGGCTTCGCTGCAGGCGGTGGGCGTGATCGCGCTGATGGCCGTCGTTTGGCTCGCGCCGGGACCCGCCAGCGCAATCGTTGGTGACAGCGACGACGCCATCGGCCTCGACGGTTCCCTGCGCACCATCGGGGCTGCGACCTCCAACTACGACATCTCCGGCATGCGGATCGGGCCGCGCTCCGACGGTCAATCCCAAACCCTCCTTCGCCTGGTGCTCGCCGGCCGCCCGAGCGAGTGGATCAGCTACGAGGTCCACGCCCTCCAATCGGTGACCATCCAAACCCAGGCGATCACCCTCGGGTCGACCGGCGGATCCGATCCGGGCCTTCGCTACCGCGCCTTCGACGGCCGCTGGCGCTGGTACGACGGCAACTCGGTCAAGGCCCAACTCACCGCCGACCGTTTCAACGTCAAGCTCGCCCTACCCTTTGCCGACGTCACCCTCGGCCGCCAGGCGATCACCTTTGGCAAGGCCTACTTCTGGAATCCCCTCGACGTCTTCCTCTCCTTTGACCCAACCGCCTTTGACCGCGAGTACAAACGCGGCGTCGACGCCTTGCGGGTCGACATCCCCATCGGCGACTTCTCCGGCATCACCCTGGTCGGGGTGCTCGGTCGGCCCGACAATGGCCACGCCGGCTACCGGTCTGCGGGCTTGCTGCGGGTCTTCACCAACTTCCTCGACTGGGACTTCGCGGTCCAGGGCGGCAAGGTCTTTGGCGGCTTCCACGCGGGTCTCGGGGCCTCCGGTGAGATCGGTCCGATCGAGGGACGCGTCGAGGCTGCCTACTTTTGGCCGTTACCCGAGCTGCGACCGGACAACGCGGTGGAGATCACCGAGGGGCTCAGCCTGGTGGTCGGCATCGGGCGGTTCTTCAGCCTCTTTGACCGCACTCTCTCCCTCCAGGTCGAGTACCTGCTCAACACCGCCGCGGGCAGCGCCACCCTGCGCGAGAACTTCACGCTGGTCTCCAAGGGCCTGATGCTACAGGCGAGTGAGCACGCGGTGGGCGGCATGGTCAGCTACCAGTTGACGCCTCGCCTGAGCGGCTCCCTTGCCACAATCTTTTCGATCTCGGAGCAGCCGTCGATCTTGTTGCAGCCCGGCTTCGCCTTCTCGGTGGCTGAAGAGGTCGACCTGCTCGCCGGCGCCATGCTCGCCTTTGGCAACCGGCCGGCGGGTGATCTGGCAGGCGGGGTCGCCTTTCAGTCCGAGTTCGGGACCTACCCGCACGTGTTTTATTTGGAGATGAAGATCTATTTCTGAGCGCACCGCTCAGACGATGATCGTCTCACCACGCGCCCAGCTCACGATCCGCTCCCGCACTTCGGCTAAGGTCGAAGCCTCAACCCTCGCCCCCGCGGCCCGATCGTGTCCTCCCCCACCGAGCGCTTCGGCCAGGCGCCGAGCCCCGTCGTCGTTGGAGCGCAGACTGATCCGTACGTCGCCGTCGCCCGTGGCGGTCATCAGCACCGTCAGGCCGATGCCGGCGTCGCGTAGGGCGCCGACCCGCTTGCCCTTGAACAGACCGTAGACGTCGGAGTCGATCAGCTTCGGATCATCGAGGCGGCCTACCTCGAGCAGGGTCGCGAGGTGGCTGGCGCTGGCGCTGATCAAGCCGAGGGCGGGCTGGCCGTCGCTGCCCATGAGGATCCGCTCCTCGACAGCGTCGCCGCTCTCCTGTTCTCGATCGAGCCGGGCACGAAGCTCGGGCGGCAACGCCGGGGGCGCCGACGCGACACCCTCCTCGGGCCCGACGATCAGCTGGCGCAGGCGTTCCGGCAACGCGAAGCTGCTCATCATCTCCACCAGGTCCGGCATGGTGGCGCGGGCATCCTCCACGAGCAGGTGCTTGAAGAAGCGGAAGTACTCCGGGTCGAGGCCCTGGTACTCCCCCCAGCCGGTGTCGGTGGCGAACCCGGCCAGCGCCGGCATGAACACGGCGCGTGGATCCGCATCACCGTATCCGAGACGCGCGATCAACGCCGCCGCCTGCAGGGTAGCGGCCGGGAAATCCGGTTCCACCCAGGTGAGAAACTCGGCACCTGCGGCGAGCGGGAAATCTTCAGCCTTCGGGCTCACCACGTGGTGATCCGCGATGGCCACGGTCTTGGCGTCGGCGAGCAGATCCGCCGCGGCGCCAATCCGCCCCGCGGCGCCGGCGTCCATCACCAGGGCCAAATCCCACTGGCGCCCGGTGAGGTCGGTGGGCTGCTTCACTTCCCCCTGGCGATCGAGCTGGCGCAAAAAGCCGTTGAGCTCGCTGTCGATGCAGACTTCCACCGGCCCCTTACCTAACGCCTCCAAGGCGTGCTTCATGGCCAGGGTGCTGCCCACGCAATCGCCGTCCGGACCGACGTGCCCGATGAGCAGCACGCTATCGGCCTCGCGTAGACTGTCGACCAGCGCCTGCGGCACGGCAATCGTCGCTGGATCCCGCGGCGCGAAGCCCGGGTTGGCCACCGCGTCCTCGAGGGTGAAGCGCTCGCTGGTGACGTCCGGTAGCCCGGTGCGGCCGACCAGGAGCGGGGCTTGGGTTGAGGCGTTTTGAGTCACGGGCACGGCGCTGCCCCCGGGCGGGAGGGCCGGCGCCCTGAGGTCTTCGCTGGGTGTCGACGGGG
>JAUUZB010000424.1 GCA_030590185.1 Deltaproteobacteria bacterium | reverse complement strand
GGTGAATCCACCAGCCGGCATCACCTGCAGCTCAACGGCTACCCCCGCGCCACCACCCCAAAGCTCCACGAGCTCGCCGCCCAACTCACCGTCTTCACCGACGTGATCGCCGCCCACGCCCATACCAACCCCTCGTTGGGAAAGGCGCTCACCCTTCGCAGCCACCACCGGGATCCGTCACCCAATGGCTCCCTGATCGGACTCATGAGCGCGGCGGGTTTTTCGACGACGTGGATCACCAACCAGAGCTTCCTGCACCTGTTCGACACCCCGACCTCGGCAATCGCCACCACCGCCGATCATTTGCTGATGCTCAACGTTGACGGCAACAGCCTGGACGACCGGGTATGGGAGCCGTTCGAACGTGCCCTGGGGGCGCCCGCTCCACGCAAGCTGATCGTCGTTCACCTGATGGGGACCCACACCACCTACGCCGAGCGCTACCCGCCGTCCTTCGAGCGCTTCCGTTCGCCAGCCTCGGGAAACGCCGCCCAGGATGAGGCCCGGGCGACGGTGGACGCCTACGACAACGCCGTGCTCTTCCAGGACCACGTGGTGCGCGGCTTGATCGACATCATCGCCGCCCACGGCGACCCCGCGTCGCTCCTCTTCTTTGCCGATCACGGCGACGAGGTCTATGACAGCCGCGATTTCTACGGGCACGCCGAGGCGATCCCGTCGCGGTATATGTTCGACATCCCCTTCATCGTCTGGACCTCACCGGCGCTACGGGCCGGGCGACCGGAGCTCGAGGCCAGGCTCGCCCATGCCGCCGGGCGGGCCGGATGCACCGACGATTTGATCCACACCCTGCACGACCTCTACGGGGTACGCTCCAGCGCCTACGATGGGCGGCGCAGCCTGCTGAGCGATGCCTACGTCGAGATGCCCCGCCGCATGGGGAGTGAGGTCTATCGGCGAGAGGGGACGCGGGCACCGGCGAGCACGGTTGGCGAGTTTTCATTCCCGACCCGGCGCTGGGTGCATCGGGTCGATAGCCTCGAGCGTCTCGAGGCGGTCGCCGGGGATTTCGGGGGGATCGAGATCGACGTGATGTTCGAGCTGAGCCCGCCGCGGTTCGATGTTCGCCACCCCCCGGTCGAGACCATCGGACTGAGCTTGGCGCAAATGCTCGAGGCGCCGGCCAGCGCCGAGCTCGGCCTGTGGTTGGACATCAAGAACCTCCGCCCCGACAACGTCAGCGCTGTGGTCGCACGGCTAGATGAGCTCAGTGACCGCCACGACCTACGGGCACGACTGGTGGCCGAGTCCAGCCAGATAGCCTTGCTGGCAAAGCTGCGGGAGGCTGGCTTTATCGTCTCCTATTACCTGCCGAGCTTTGCCCGCGAGGAGCCAGCGGTGCGCATTCGGAAGCTCGAAGCGATCGCCGCCCGCCTGCGCGAATATCCGGTTCATGCCATCTCCCAGAGTCATCACCACTACGGATCCCTGAGTCGAAGCTTCCCCAACGCCGCCAAGTTGATTTGGGATCTGAGCGACGACTGGGAGGATGAGGACTACCGGGCCCGGGTGACCCAGCGACTCGCGGCGGACCCAACCATCAAGGTGACCCTCGTGCGTCATCCCGCCCCAGGCTGGCGCTAGGCTCACGGGGCTTGGGCAGGGGTTGTTGCGCAGTTGTGTGCAAATGACGCAACGCGACCAAGGCGGATGTTGATTGGCGGCGCGCTCTCGGCTACTTCCCGCACAACCCGTTGTGGAGGCCCCCATGCCTAATCCGCCTCGATTTCCGTTTGCGCTGGCGATCCTGATGCTTCTGGTTCCCGCCCTTGCGACCGCTGAGCAACCACCCACCGTTCCCGGCGCCCATAGCCTGGTGGGCGAGGCCGACACCTACGCGCCGCTCACCTTCCCGCTCTTCGAGGACGTGACGCTCCAGGTCCCGTCTTCCCTCGCCCAACGATTCGAGACACTCGGTGGTTTTCCGGTGGACCGCGACGCCACGGCCCAATCGGGCGGCCTCCTGTTCAGTCCCCGGGTTCGCGCCGGGGTGCGTTTCGACACCGGCAAGCTCCTGGCGCCCATCAACATCATGGCCGAATACGAGCACGATGTTTTTACCGCAGCATTCTCCACCGAGCCCGCCATCGCTGGCCAGGCGCTCCCCAACGATGAGCAGCTCGATCACCAACTGCGCAAGGCCTCGGCTCGCATCGCCCTCGGTCCATACTTGCAGTTGAGCGGCGGGGTGATGACCAGCCACTGGGGTCTCGGTCTGCTCGCCAACGACGGCGCCCACGGCTGGCAGCCCGGCTCGGCCCAATTTGGGGATCCGCGCGGCGGTGATCGCGTCGTGCGCGGCATGATCAGCACCGGTCCACACACCCAATGGAATGCGGCAGCAGCGGTGGCCGTCGACTCGGTATGGGACGACGATGCGCTGCTCACCGCACAAGAGCAGGGAAGAGACGATGGCCGCGGTGATGGCGCCTCGCAATTCGTGGCCGCGGTCCAGGTCGGGGTCGGCGAGCCCCAGGGGGCTGGCATCTATGTGGTGCGCCGCCGACAGTGGACCGAGGATGGTCGCTTCCTCGAGGTCACGGTCCTCGATTGGACCGGTCGATTGGAGTTCGATCTCGGGCCCGCGGGCTCCTTGAAGCTGGAGGGGGAGGCTGCCTTCATCACCGGCAAGACCGACTACATCTATTCGCCGGAGATCCCGGTCCAGAACGTCCAACAAATCGCCCTCGCCGGGCGCGCCAAGTGGGAGTGGGACAACCTCGGCGTCGTCCTCGACGCGCTCTACGCCTCCGGTGACCCCAACCCCAACGATGGCCGCCAGAGCGCCTTTAGGGCCGACCCCAACTACGAAATGGGGCTGTTTCTATTCCGCCACCTCCTCGCGGCCCACAGTGGCCGGGCGCCCTTTGTCGCCTCCAACCTCGATCTCGTTGGTGAGCCCGCCATCGGCCTCGAGCGCGTGCCGACCCGCGGCGCCGCCACCAACACCATCGCGGTCTTTCCACGCTTCTGGTACCGCCCCTTCGACGGTCTCGAGGCCTACGGCGGTCCGCTGCTCGCATTCGCCGAGGCGCCACTGAGCGATCCCTTCAACAGCCGGGTGGCTGGCGGCGCGGCGCGCAACGCCCTCGACGGTGAGGGTGGAACCTTTCTCGGCACCGAGATCGACGTCGGTCTGCGCTACCGCGCTCTCTTCTGGGGGACGGAGCTGACCGCTGGGCTCGAGGCGGGTCTGCTCATCCCGGGCGACGCATTTGACAACGCTGGCGGTGAAAGCCTGGAGCCGATCTTCGGCGGCCGTTTCACCATCGACTACCGGATCTAATGATGGGAGACGCCATGACCACCGCCGCCCGTACCCTCGCCCTGGTCGCCGCCCTCGGGCTGGCCGGCTGCATGTCCGCGGAGCAAGGCCTCGCCGAGGCAATTCCCGCCGACACCACCGTCAAGGTCGACTTTTTCCACCGACCGTTCCCCGAGATCCCGCTGCCCAACGATCTCGCCACCCGCACCGATCCAACCTCGGCCACCGGCCGGCGGATCAACGCCTCGATGATCGCGCCGACCCAGCTCGAGTCGAGGGTCCGCAGGTTGCTCGACACCCTCGATGGCTGGGGGACCCTGCAGCCCATCGCTGTGCCGTTCACCGCTCCGATCGATCCGCAGTCGGTGATCGATCACCACTCGGACGTGCACTACGACACCAGCGACGACGTCATCTATCTGATCAACATCGACCGTGACTCGGCGCGCTTTGGTGAGTTGGTTCACCTCGATCTCGGGAACGGCAATTACCCAGTCGTCCTCGAGCGCCTCGAAAACTACTGGCAGAACGACCCCCGCCGCAGCACCATGTCCCTGGTCTTCGACGACACCAGCGAGGATCTCGATGGCGACGGCGTGCTCGATCTGGGGGAGGACCTCAACGGCGACGGCCTGCTCGATCTCCTGACCGAGGACCTCGACGGCGACGGCCTGCTCGGTCTGCCCGAGGACACCGACGCCGATGGCGTCCTCGACATCCCCAATTATCTGCCCGGGGCCGATCCGGATCTCAACAACCTCGGGGAGCGGGCCGACGCCCTGATGACCTTCTACGAGAGCGAGACCAACACCCTGCTGGCCCGGCCGATGGTCCCCCTCGACGAACGCACCACCTACGCGGTGGTGATCAGCCGCCGTCTCCTCGACGTCGATGGCGAGCCGGTAGGATCGCCTTACCCGTACATCAACCACGATGGCCAAACCGAGGCCCTGCGCCCGCTGCTCGAGGTGCTCCCGGATGGCCTGACGGTCGATGACATCGCCTTCGCCTTTAGTTTTACGACCCAATCGATTCAGTCCAGCTTCATCGCCGTGCGCGACGGCCTCTATGGCCACGGCATCCAGGCGCACCTCGGCGAGGACTTCCCGGCCCAGCTGGCGGGCTTCGAGCGCCTGCGCGAGGAGGGGGCGGGCGTCACCAACCCGTACCTGTTGCACGCCGAGGTCTGGCGCAACGGCCTCGAGGTGGTGTTGCGTGACATCAACGGCGATGATCCGAACGACGTCAGCTTCCGTGCCGCGGTCGATTCCCTCGCCTACGTCGATTACTTCGTGATCGGCAGCTTCGAGTCGCCCCAACTCTTCGAGCGCGAGGGCGCGGACGGCGAGTGGTTGCCCCTCGATGAGCAGTCCTGGCCGCAGGATCTCGACAGAATCGAGGCGCCCGCCCGGTCCGAAACCGTCTACTTCACCATCTCGGTGCCGCGTCGCGAGACATCGGCGCGCGGCGCCGGCCAGCCCGCCCCCTTGCTGGTCCAGGGTCACGGCTACGGCAGCAACCGCTTCGAGGGCATGCAGCTCGCCGGCTATTTCGCCAAGCACGGCTTCGCCACCCTCGCCATCGACGGACCGTCCCATGGCCTCGCCCTCAACGATATCAATCGAGAGTTGGCCAGGATACTCGTCGAGCCGGTCGGCCTGAGCGCGGCCCTCGACGCCATCTTCAAGGACCGCGCCCACAACCAGGATAGCGATCCGTTAAACACCCCGGGCGCCGGCGCCGATTTCTGGGCCAGCTGCGTCTTCCACACCCGTG
>JAUUZB010000210.1 GCA_030590185.1 Deltaproteobacteria bacterium | reverse complement strand
TTCCTCGACGCCATCGCACTCGCTGGAGTCGACGCAATCGATCGAATCCTGATCCCCGTCGTCGGTTGGACCACCACCGATACGGGTCCCGCACCCAAATGCGAAGGTGACGGCTCCCGCTAGGGAGGCAATCAAGAAGGCTTTGGTGAGGCTCGACTGAGACATTCTAAACATCCCCGGCAATAATGATTCCCACACCCTACCCGCTAGGGGGGGCGTGTGGTTATTCCAACCACCCTAGTGTACCCGGTGGCCACGAGATCGCAACTCCTCGCGGCGATCAGCGTACGATCGCAAATCCCAAGTTGTCAACCAGAGTTAGATTCATACTTACACAAACGCACTAATACTCAGCCCGCGCCACGGCTACCACCGCCACCGGCTCGGCGCCCGCGGCGGTGAGGGCTGCGGCGGCCTGCGACACGGTTTCGCCGGAGGTGACCACGTCATCCACCAGCACGACCTTGCCGCTGAGCGCCCCGCGAGCCACGAATGCGGCGCGCACGTTGTCACGCCGCTGGTCCAGGGGAAGATCGCTCTGGGGCTGGGTATCCCGCGTCCGGCGCAGGTCATAACGCACCGGCAGGCCCCAGGCCGCCCCAACGACCCGGGCGATCACCGCGCTCTGATTGTAACCCCGCTCCCGCTGCCGGCGTCGACCGAGTGGCACCGGCACCAGCGCCGACGCCCCGGCCGCGAGTGAGCGTGCGGCCCCATCCTCGGCCAGGAGCCTGCCGAGGGCCGCGGCCAGATCCTCGCGGCCGTGGAACTTCGTGGCGACCACCAGATCCGCCATTGGGCCGCCGTACACCCAGGGCGCCCGCAGGCGCTCAAAGGCCGGCAATTGACGGGCGCAACGCTCGCAGAGCGTGACCTCGCCGGGCAGATCGCAGCGCTCGCAGCGCACCCGGTCGTTGAGCTCGAGCACCTCGTGGCAGGGCTCGCACAACCCCAACCGCGGCCGCGCCGCGAGCCACGCCTCGCAGGCACCACAACGGGGTGGGAACAGGGCGACGAGCAGACTGTCAACAGCCGCCCGGGCAACGGACACGAGCTCGCTCTTTCTTATGTTGAGCTACTTGGTCTGCTTGCTCTTCAAACGCGCGATCAGTCGCCTGAGGTTCGCGTTCGGGTTCTTGTAGTCGACCTTCTCGTACCAGGTGTCGTAGAGCTTCTGCAGGGCGTCGGCGTCGAGCCCATCATCCATGGCGCTCAGGGACCAGATGGCGGCCAAGCGCACCGTGGCTTCGTCGTCCTCGATCAGCTTGACCAGATCCGCCTGCGCATCCTTGCTGGCGGACCAGCCGAGTTCGTAGGCGGCCCGCTCGCGCACCAACCCGTCGGTGTCGGTGAGCTTGCCCTTCCAACAGGCCGCGTCGTCACCGCACTCCTTGGCCACCACCAGACGTGGCTTGGCGTTGCCGACCATCTTGGCCAGGTCCTCGGCCGGGACCGTCTTGTCGCCAGCCTTGGCCAGCCCCTCAAAGGCCCCCAGGTCCTTGCCGCTGCCGAGCAGACTCACCGCCTCGATGGCGTAGCGCCGCGCCGCGGTCGGGCCGGTTTTGGCGACCTTGAGCAGGGTCGGCACCGATTTCTTCGAGCCGATGGTGACCAACGCCTCGGTGGCCGAGACGCGGATGTTGGCATCGGTGTCAGCGGCGATGGACTGGAGGATCGGGATCGCTTTTTGGGAGCCCATGCTGCCGAGGGCATAGCAGAGCTCCATCACCGCGCCGATGGTCCCGGCGTGCATCAGGCCGTTCTTCTCGCGTTGGTACTTTTTAAAGTACTTGGTCAGGGCCTCGACCATGGCGCCTTCGGCTTCCTTGGCGCGCAGGGTGCCGAGCACGAAGGCAGCCTTGGCCTCGATGGCGCCCTCAGCGATTGGCTCACCGGTGGCGGTGGTGATCTTCTCGATGACCTGATTCTTGCGTCGCATGGTCTCGATCAACGCCGGGGTGGCGGCCGGTCCGATTTGCAGCAGGGAGAAGCGCGCCTCGAAATAGAAGCTGGTACCGGGTAGCTCCACGAACAGCATTTGGATTGCGGCGGGCACACCCTTGGGATCCCCGAGATCGCCGAGGGCTTGGATCGCGGTCTTGCGGATGAATGGCTGCGGCTCCTCGAGCGCGATCTCGATCAGGGGCTCGGCGGCACGCGAATCCTGGAGCTTGCCGAGGGAGCGGATCACCGCCTCCTTGGTTTTCAGCTCGCGGGTGTCGAGCAGTCGGATCAACGGCTCGACGCCCTCCTTGGCCTCGAGCATCGCCAGGGCCCGCGCGATGTTCTGGTTGGTGCGGTTTTTCCGGGTGGTGGCCCGGTCGCGACCGGCGCCGACCTGAAAATCGAGATGCTGAACCAGTGGCTGTACGACGCTGGGATCACCGAGCTGGCCGAGGGCGTAGGCAGCGTCCGGCTGCCAGTCACCACTCTCCGTGAACCAGGTCATGACCTCGGGAACGGCGGTCTTGTCGCCGATCTGGCCGATCTTCTTGAGCGCCTCGTTGCGCTTCTTCTTATCGTCGAGCCTATCGATCCAATAGGCAGCGGTGGCGGGATCATCTGGAACGCTGCACGCAGCCAGAAAACCGGAAACGAAAACACACGAGAGAAAGAGAGCGGCGATACGCATAGCAGTCCCTCCGTACCAAAAGCGTGTAGGATGAGGTCGCACATAACGCGTTGCAGCGTCCGGGTCAATGCGTCCTTGGGAAGGGGGCCGTGGTCTATCGCGTAGGTTTGAGTGGCATCGAGGTTTTCAGAACCACCGCGGGGCCCCTAGGACTTTCATTGTGGTCCAATGTAGGGTGTGTTACCCGTGGGGGCTCGATAGAGGGCCTGGATGTGTCGACACTCGGGCCATGGGAGCGACTGGGAGTCATGATGCTGCGAAGAGCTGTCATGCTGATGGGCTTGCTGGTTGTCGCCGCGCTGCCGGCGCAGGCTCAAGAGGCCACCGACGAGACCGCTGAGCCAACCAAGGCCGAACCGGCCGCGGCTGCGCCGGCTGACGAGTATTTCGATAAATTGATGGGCGCGCTGCAGAGCGACGATTCCTTCAAGGTTCGCCTGCAATCGGCTGTCTTCTTGGGTCGCTCCAGCGACGCGCGAGCCGTGGAGCCGCTGATCAAGGCTCTGGTCTCCGACGAGCACTACACGGTTCGTGCCGCCGCCGCCACCGGCCTCGCGAACCTCGACGCCACCGACGCCATCGCTGAAATCATCAAAGCCGCGGCCACCGATGATGAGGCCTTCGTGCGCGAGGAGGCCTCCCGCGGCCTGCACAAGTTCGATCGCGAAGAGGCGCTCGCCTATGTCATCGCCACCTATGGCTCCGACGACCCGCGGGTTCGCGGCGCGGTGGTGAGCTATCTCGCCGAGGGTACGTTCGACGGCGCCGAGGTCGTGTTGCTGCGCGCCCTCGGTGACGAGGCTGAGATCGCCAACGTGGCCCGCACCGCGGTCAAGGCGATGCAACCCGAAGATCGCCTGCGCTTCTTGACCACCGCGGTGGAACACCGGGACCCCGCGGTCCGCCGGGGGGCGGTGGAGGCGCTGCACGCCGAGGGCACCGCCGAGGCCACCGACATCATCCTCAACGTCTATTGGCGCGACATCGAGGTCGATCAGGTTCGCATCGCCACCCGCACGGCGCTGCGCGACCTGCACCGCTTTTTGCCCCTCGACAAAATTGTCTCCGACGCAAAATCCGACCCGGACAAGCACGTGCGTGCCCGAGCGCTCAAGCTGCTCGGCGTGATCGGTGGCCCCGAGGCCGAGGCCACCCTCATCGCTACCCTCGCCGATCGTGAAGTGTACCTGCGAGGTACCGCGGTGATGGCCCTGCGCGAAGTGGGCAACCCGAAATCCGTCCCTGAGCTCGAGAAGCTCCTGCGGGATCCGGCCAACCAACGCATCGCGCTCCAGATCCGTACTGCGATCAAGCACCTGCGCAAGGCCAACGCGGGCGGCGGCTCCTGAGCCCCACCCCCGGTTGACGCGCCGCTCCACAAATCAGCTTCGCGCCTCAGGATCCTCTGAATAAGGGGACTCGCGCTCGCGTCGATGATAGTATGGAGGTTGGATAAGGTGACCCATGAATTGGCCGTTGCGTACCCTGCACGCACGCTCGAGATGGTTCCGGGCGGAAAAAAGCGCTTCCGGAAGCCGGCGAGAGGGTCGATGAGCGAACCGCTCAGTGACAGCGTTCTGGTGGAACGGGCCGGTAAGGGCGACAGTATCGCCTTTTCCGAGCTGGTCACCCGTCACTACCGCCGCGCCGTACGGGTCGCCTTTGGTTTGTTGAAAGACCGCCACGACGCCGAGGACGTGGTCCAGGATGCCTTTGCGCGGGTCTACCGCCGCCTCGGCGACTTTGAGGGCAACTCCGCCTTTTATACCTGGCTCTACCGAATCGTGGTCAACCTGAGCATCGACGCCATCCGCAAACGCAAGCGCGAGCGGCGGGTCGACATCGAAGACGAGTCCGCCCGCGAGGCGCTCAAGTCCGGCGAGGACCTGTGGCCCCGGTACGAGGACTCCCACCCGGGCCAGAGCGCCGAGCGCCGTGAGCTCGGCAACAAGCTGCAAAAGGCCTTCGCCGGCCTCCCGGAGATTCACCAGGCGGTGATTCTGTTGCGGGAGATCGAGGGCCGGAGCTACGAAGAGATCGCAGAAACGCTGGCAATCAAAAAGGGCACCGTGATGAGTCGCCTCTTCCATGCACGCAAGTCGATGCAAGAGAGCTTGCAGGGTATGATGGAAGAGGGTGACGCAATCGCCCCCGAGGGAAGTCTGGGAGCGTGAGGCCATGACGAGCTGCAAACAATCAGAGAAGCGCCTTCACGAGTGGCTCGACGGCGAGCTGCCGGAGGGCTCCCCCGAAGCGCTCGAAGTCGAGAGCCACGTCGAGCGTTGCGAAGCCTGTAGCGCGCGTCTCGAAGCCTGGAGCTTCGCCGGTGCTCAGCTCGAGCAACTCGTGGAGGAGGGCGTCGGCAAGGTCGAGCCGCTGCGTGCCCTGCAAAAGATCCGCGCCCGCATCATCGAGGCCGAAGAACGCTCCCTGCTCAATCGTGCCAGTGTCTGGTTGGAAGACCTCTGGGCCTTCAACCGCCGGGCGGTGGCCGGCGTGGCTGCCGCGGCCGCCATGGGCGCCCTGTGTGCGCCCACGGTCGTCTACTTGGCGCAGGATGAGTCCTGGTCGCAACCGAGTCCTGCCATGGCTTCGGTGATCGTCGAGTCCTTAGAGTTTGACGGGACCGCCAAAGCGGTGGTTTACCGACCAGAGGGAAGCTCGACGACGATCTTTTGGGTGGAGCCGTCTGACAATGGTGAGGACTCCCATGGCTCGGAGGAGCACTTCTAAACATCTGGCGCTCTTCGCGGCGGCCTGCCTGGTAGCGCTGTCGGTCGGTGCTCGACAGGCCCACGCCGCCGAGCATGAGCTCAAGGTTGCCGTCGCTCACGCCAGCCACTCCGGCAACGAGATCCACCCGACGCTGGTCGACATCGCCAAGAGCCTGCGGCAGCTCTTTGAGCAGCGTGGCATCAACTTCGAGTTCAAGTCGCTGCGCCTCAAGGACGAGGCGGTCTTCAAGATCGTTCTCGGCAGCTCCGGGCGGATGCAGCTCCCGAACGGCAAGTGGATGACCATCGAGGCCGCCAGCCTCGATGCGTCCAAGGGCATGCTCAAGCTGGCGATCGCGGTGGAGAAGCTCGATTTCAAGGCCACGGTCGGCATCGCCGCTGGCGCCACCGCGGTGCTGCCGGGACCGGACTACCAGGATGGACGATTGATTCTGGTGATCACGCGGCTGCCCACGCCCTAGCGCTTGCGCTTCTTCTTCTTCCTTTTCTTCTTTTTGCCGGCGGGCGCGGCCTCGTCGCCACCGCCCTCGGAGATCGCCGCGGTCTTTTTCTTGTGGTGGAACGCGACCTTGTAGCTGCCCCCGCTGGCCACCTCGAGCTCGGCCTCGACGGTCTTCTTGCCCACCTTGGCCTTGAGAACGTGTGTCCCCGGCGACAGCTCGAGCTCCTTGCCCTTTACCTTACCGACCTTCTCGCCGTCGACCCACAGGACGCCCTTTTTGCTCAGGCTGACCGTGACCTTGCCCGGGGTGGTGTCGACCTCGGGTTCGGGCTCTGGCTCAACGGCGTCCGCCACGTCGCCGGACCCGCCACCGGCGCCATCCGCACCGGCGCTCGCGGTTTCCCCGTCGCTGGCTCCGGCCGCGCCACCTGCGCCACTGCTCGAGGTCTCTGGAACCTCCGGAACCTCCTCTTCGCCGCCGATCCCGGTGACGTAGAGGGTGAGCAGAAAGCCGAGGATAAACACGCCCGCCAGGCTCAGAATCAGGGCGGTGCGCCGTTCGGCCCGCATCTGACCCACCAATGCTTCGGTGTCGTATTTTCGGCGACGTGCCACGGTAGGGGGACCCTCGTGCCTGAGCTCAGCTTGGAAGCATAGAACGGATTCTAATGCAACGATAGTAAACCGTCGGGGCTGAGTCACGCCCTGGGATCACCGAGCTTTCGGATTGCCTAGCCGCTGGCCGCTCAGCTATAAGCCGCCGCCATGACCGACACGCCTCCCCCTCCCCCCGGGGACGACTCCGACCGCAGCCTGCCGATTAACATCGAAGAGGAGATGCGGGCCTCCTATCTCGACTACGCCATGTCGGTCATCATCGGACGGGCCCTGCCGGACGTTCGGGACGGCCTCAAGCCGGTCCACCGCCGCATCCTGTTCGCCATGCAGGATCTCGGCAACGTCTACAACCGAGCCTACAAAAAGTCGGCCCGCATCGTTGGTGACGTCATTGGTAAGTACCACCCGCACGG
>JAUUZB010000051.1 GCA_030590185.1 Deltaproteobacteria bacterium | reverse complement strand
GGCGACGTGGGCCTCAACCTCGTCCGCCGGCATGGACGGTTTGTAGGTCTCGTCGAGCGCCCAGCTGTTGGCGATCTCGTCCAGGTCCGAAAAAACACCCACCCCGAGGGCGGCCAAGAAGGCGGCGCCGAGGGCGGTGGTCTCCAGAAAGGTCGGGCGGTGAAGCTCGACACCGAGCACATCGGCCTGGAACTGCATCAACAGGTCGTTGGCCGAGGCGCCACCGTCGACCCGTAGCACGCTGATCGCCTCGCCGGTGTCGGAGCGCATGGCGCCGAGCAGGTCGTAGATCTGCAGCGCGATCCCCTCGAGGGCCGCCCGGGCGAAGTGGGCGCGGGTGGTGCCCCGGGTGATGCCCGAAATCAAACCGCGGGCGTTCGGTCGCCAATGGGGCGCGCCAAGGCCGGTCAGGGCGGGGACCACCGTCACGCCGCCCGAGTCCGGGACCTGCTTGGCGAGGGCCTCGATCTCTGGGCTGTCGGCAAAGAAGTCGAGCCCGTCCCGGAGCCACTGCACCACCGCGCCGGCGATGAAGGCGCTGCCCTCCACGGCGTAGGTCGTCTCGTCGCCGAGCTTCCAGGCGATGGTGGTCAACAATTGGTGCTTGGAGAAGACCGGCTGGGTGCCGGTGTTCACCAAGGCGAAGGCGCCGGTTCCGTAGGTGCACTTGGCCATGCCGGGCGCGAAGCAAGCCTGGCCGAAGAGCGCCGCCTGCTGGTCACCGGCGATGCCGGCGATCGGGATGCCGTCCGGCAGGATATCGAGGCCCTTGGTTTTGCCGTAGACCTCGCTGCAGCTGGCGACCTTCGGCAACATGGAGCGCGGGATGCGGCCGATCAACTCGCACATCTCATCGTCCCAGGTGCCCTTGGTCACGTCGAGGAGCATCGTGCGGCTGGCGTTGGTGACGTCGGTGACGTGGACCTCGCCGGCGGTGAGGCGATGGATCAACCAGGTGTCGATGGTGCCGAAGCGTAGCTCGCCTTTGTCGGCGCGCGCCCGGGCGCCGTCAACGTTGTCGAGCAACCAGGCGATCTTGGTGCCGGAAAAGTAGGGGTCGACCACCAGACCGGTGCGGGCACCGATGGTCTCGGCGTGGCCGGCATCGCGCAGCTCCTGGCAGCGGGGTGCGGTGCGGCGGTCTTGCCACACGATGGCGCGATGGATCGGCGCGCCGGTCGCGTCCCACACGCCGGTGGTCTCGCGCTGGTTGGTGATCCCGATGGCGTCGATCGCATCCGGGGCGATGCCGGCCGCCTCAACCGCGGCGGCGAGCGAGGCGGTGGTGGAGCCCCAGATATCCTGGAGGTCGTGCTCCACCCAACCCGGTTGCGGGAAGTGCTGCGGAAACTCGCGATAGCCCTTGCCGAGCACCTGGGTCGGCTTTCCCTGCTCCACGTTGACCACCAGACAAGTCGTGCCGGTGGTGCCCTGGTCGATGGCGAGGATGTTGGCGGACATTGGATCCTCCTTGGGGGTAAGGCCTGATCGGCCGTCCACCTAACAGGAGAGCCAGGCGGTTGCCACCGGCGCCGGAGGCTTGAACAACGGGGCCCCCTGCAAGTATCATGGGATGGAGAGCTGGGAGGGCAAGATCGGGCGGGAGGGAATGGAGTGCTAGCTGCACTTGCCGTCCACAGTAGTTGTCCTACTCAGCCAGGATGACGATCTAACCGAAGCCCTGCCCGAGGGCTTGGCGATCCGGGATCCCGAGATCGAGGTTCAGGTCGTTCCCACGGTGGCAAGCCTGCTGAGCCACGTCGACCGCCTGCAACCGGATGCCATGGTCATCGATGCCCACGGCATTGCCGAGGCCGAGCTCGAGGCATTGCTGCGTGAGGGACCGGGCGCCGATGTCCCGACCATCGTCTTGGACAGCGGACTCGCTGAAACGCGACGTGACGAGTTGCTCGCCGCGGGCGCCACCTCCTTCGTGGCCCGCGATCCGTCCTACATCGATCGCCTCGGCGACGAGGTATTGCGAACCCGGCGGGTGGTGACCATCGCCAACCGCGGCGGCGAAGCCGAGCAGCATTACCTGAACATCCTCGAGGCTTCGTCGGACGGCATCTTCGTCTTGATCGGCGGCGTATTTCGTTACCTCAACTCCAGCTTCGAGGAGGCGATCGGGATCGTGGCGGAGGATCTCCTCGACCACGCCGCGCTGTTGTCGCTGGTGGCCGATGAGGACGCGCGCGCGGTCAGCGACAAGCTCGGCCGGGTCGAGGCCACCTCGGGGGCAGGCGAGCTGATCGAGATGCGCTTGGACACGCCGCGCGGCCAATTGGTGTTCGAGGTCTCCTGCCGCGCCTCCGTGGTCGACGGCCAGCGGGCGGTGGTCGGCGTGGCGCGCGACGTCACCGAGGTACGACGGCTGCAGCGCGAGGTCGAGCAAGCCCGAGAGCGGGCTGCGCACATCGAGCGTCTTCGCGCCCTCGGTGAGCTCGCCGCGGGGGTGGCCCACGACTTCAACAACGCCCTCGGCACCATCCTCGGGCGGTTGCGGATCGCGCGCGAAAAACAACAGCGCCTGGAGCCGGTCCTGGAGGAGCTGGAGGTGATCCAGCGGGCCGCGGACAACGCGGCGGAAACGGTCAAGCGCATCCAACGGGTCTCGCGCCCGGTCGGCGGTGAGACCTGGGAAGACGTGGATCTCATGGCGGTGGTGCGCGACGCCACCGAGTTCGTGCGCACCCGCGTCCCCGTAGAGGTCACCCTCGAGGTCAGCCTCGACCCGACCCCAGCGATTCGGGGCAACGGGGAGGAATTGCGCGAAGTCCTCTTGAACCTGCTCAACAACGCGCTCGATTCGGTGGTGCCCGGCGGCCGGGTGAAGATCGGCTGCGGTGTGGAGGAGGACCGCGCCGTGGTCACGGTTGAGGACGACGGCTGCGGCATGTCCCCCGAGGTCCAAAAACGCGTCTTTGAGCCCTTCTTCTCCACCAAGGCGAGCAGCGGCACGGGGCTCGGGCTGAGCGTCAGCCACTGGATCCTGCGCCGGCACGACGCCCGCATCGAGCTCACCAGCGAACCGGGCCAAGGCACGCGGTTTCGTTTGTCCTTCGCGCCCTTCGAGTCGGCGCCGCGCCATACCCCGCAGCTCGCCAAGACGCGACTTTCGATCCTGGTGGTTGACGACGACGCATCGGTGGCGGAGTTGATGTCAGACCTCCTGACCGAACACGGCCACGGGGTGCGGGTGGTCGACAACGCCGAAGATGCCTACGCCGCGCTGGCGGAGGAGACCATCGACCTGGTGATCTCCGACCTCGACCTGCCGGACGCCAGCGGTTGGGAGATCTCCCGGCACGTACGCGAGGTGCAACCGGACGCGGTGTTCGGCCTGGTGACCGGCTGGCCCCTCGACGCCACCGATGAAGAGCTGCGAGCCCGCGGGGTCGATTTTTCGTTGAGCAAACCGTTCACCTTCGAGGCGTTCAAGGCGGCGGTGGACGGAGCCCAACGCAAGGGCTGAGCGACGACAGCCGGCCGCCGGCGCGTTGTCTGTCGACGCTGGCGCGTTGTCCGTCAACGCGTTGCCTTGTGGAGTCGCCCGCCGCCGGGTACCCTTCCCGCAGCCAGGAGTAGCAAAAATGTACAAATCCCGTCCCCTGATCGCACTTGCCACCCTTCTGTGCGGCTCGACCGCCGTCGCCGCCCCCGACTGGATCGCATTCGACGAGGGTGTCCCCGGCTCCCTCGGTTCCCTGATCGAGGTGCAGCCCAGCGCCACGCCCGCGGCCTTGGAGCTCAGCGCAGAGCTCAATGGTGTCTGGGTTGAGAATCTCTCGACCCCGGCCGGCGAGTTCGTCCGCGTCGACCTAACCGGGGGGGCTGGCATCGGCGCCGCGGGGACGCCTAGGTTGCCCGTGGTGCGGCGGCGGGTCGCGGTGCCCTATGGCGGTGCGGTCAAGCTGATCGCGGCGGGCGCGGATCCGGTAACCCTGGAGCTCGCCGCTCCCCTGTGGCCCGCGCAGCCAGCGCAGCGCAAGTGTGATCCCCCCGCGCCGCTGGCCTACCACGCCAAGGCATACGCGCGCGCGCTACCCCCCGGACCGCTGGCCCGAATCGTCGACGAACAGATCATGCGTGGCGTGCGACACGTGCTGGTGGAGATCCGACCGCTGACCTACGACCCGGGCGCCGGCACGATCACGATTCAACGCTCCGTGCACCTAGCGGTGATCACCAAGGCACCCGAGCTGGAGCGCACCCGCGCGCTCTGGCGGCGTACCCTGCCCGGCATGCAACGGCTGGTGAGTGCGCAACTGCTCGGTTTGCCGGTGGTGCGTGGCGGCAAGGCCGGCGCCCTGCCGGACGTTCCGATCCACTATGTGTTCGTCTTGCCGAATCACTCCGAGCCCGGCTTCGGCGCCAGCCTGCAGCCGCTGGTCGACTGGAAACGAGAGAAGGGCTTTGTGGTCACCGAGCTGCTGACCAGCGAGATCGGCACCACCAAGGAAGCGATCAAAGCCGCCCTACGCCAGCTATATGAGAGCCCGCTGCCGGAGGAGGGCGCACCGGCCTACGTGACCCTGGTGGGCGACGTGCAGCACATGCCCTTTTGGGAGGGCACCGGCGACGGCGAGAACCAGGCCGCGGATCAGTACTACGGCACCATGGACGCCCCGGACTCCAACTACACCGCCGACCAGGTGCCGGACTTTCACGTCGGGCGCTTCTCGGTGGCCAACCCGACCGAGTTGGCCACCGTGGTGCGCAAGACCCTCGCCCACGAGTTGCCGACCGACCCGGCCGCCGACTGGTACGTCAATAGTCTGTGGGTGGCGAGCGACGATCACGATGCCCTGGCGCGCGAAACCCACGAGTGGGTCGTGCCGGAGTTCATCGCCGAGGGCATGATCGCCACCGACGCCTACATGGACCAGATCGGTGGGGCCGCGGCGCTTCAGATCACCGAGGCCGGCATCGAGGCGGGTCAGAGCATCATCAACTACTCCGGCCACGGCTTCCACCAGGGTTGGGTCTGCGTGCCGGTGGAGGAGGCCTACGTGGCCGCGCTCCCGGACACCGGCGCCTATCCCTTCGTGATCACCAACGCCTGCCAGTGCGGCGAGTTCCAGCTCAACGGCGACGGCGACTGCTTCAGCGAAACCTGGCTCAAGGCCGACGGCGGCGCGGTGGCGAGCTGGGCGGCCAGCAACAACTCCCTGTGGGACGAGGATGACCTGATCGAAAAGGCGGTCTGGGCCGCGTTCCTGCCGGCGCTGCGCGCCCGGACGGATGATCCCCACATGGCGAGCTATCCGTGGCCGACCGACGAAGCCTTCACCACCATCGGCGCGGTCACCGATCTCGGGCTCCAGATCTTCTACGAGCGAGCCGACGCCTCCTGGTCGATTCAGTACGCCGTCGAAGAATACAACCTCCTCGGTGATCCCTCGGTCGACCTATGGAGCGCCCACCCGAAGACGGTGGAGCTGCAGGCCCCGTCGGCGGTGATCCTCGGCCAGTCCAGCCTGACCCTCGAGATATCTACCGACGCTACGCCCTTCGCCGGCGCGTTGGTGGCGATCAGCAAAGACGGCGAAGTGGCGCTGGCGGACTACACCGACGCCTTCGGCTCGGTCAGCCTACCGCTCACCGGCTTGATCTCCCCCGGCTCGCTGCACGTGGTGGTCACCGGACACAACCTGGCCCCGGGGATCAGCGACCTACAGGTCATCCCGCCCGGCGGCGCCTATGTCGGCGTGGTCTCCCGCACCTGGGACGACAGCGGCACCCCACCGAGCGTTGGCGACGGCAACGGTCGTCCGAGCCCGGGGGAGGTGCTCACCCTCACCAGCCTGCTCAAGAACTTCGGCGACGAGGACGCCACCAACGTGGTCGCGACCCTGTCGGCCAACGACAGCTGCGTGACCATCACCCGCGACCAGGCGCTCGTCGGTACCCTCATCCCCGGTGCCGAGAGTACGGGGGACGGTGCCTTTGAGGTCACCATCAACAGCTGCGACAACGATCATCGCGTTGACTTCACCCTCACCATCACCAGCGATCAGGACAGCTGGGTCGAGTCCTTCGCCTTCGTGGTCGGGCTCGCGGTGGCGGGCTCGGTGGTCGTCGACGCGACCGGCGCGCCCCTGGCTGACGCGGTGGTCTCCTTTGCTGGCCCTTTGCAGGGCTCAGAGTCGGTGGCCAGCGATGGCGGCTTCGTGCTCCAGGGCCTGGATGCCGGTGACTATGAGGTCACCGCCAGCCACCCCGACTATCTCAGCGAGACGCTCTCGGTCACGGTGCCAGCCTCCGGGGCAGCAGACTTCCGACTCGGCCGGGCCGAGGTCGTGGTCGACCCGACGAGCCTCGAGGTCACGGTCGATCTGCAACTGCCCTCACCGGAGGTCGAGCTGAGCGTCGAGAATGCTGGCGACCGGGAGCTAACCTACGAGGTGGTTACTCGCTACGGCAACGGCGACGACAGCTACGGCTATCGCTGGGCCGACTCCGACAGCAGCGAGGTGCAGCTCGACTGGCGCAACCTCGCCCTTGGCGATCGCAACTTCCTGACCCTCGACGACGATGGCGACGCGGTGGTCAATCTACCCGGTAGCTTCGAATTCTACGGCGCCAACGTCACCAGTGTCTGGGTCGGTGCCAACGGCTACATGAACTTCGGCGCCAGCAGCCCGTGGGTTCCCTGGGACGCCGCAGCCCTGCCGAGTGCGGACATGCCGGACGGCTTGCTCGCCGTCTTTTACGTCGACCTCGATCCGACCGCTGGCGGTGAGATCTACTGGGGCCTCGACGGCAACGACCTGGTGGTCACCTGGGACGGGGTCCCGGAGTTCGGCTGGAGCGGCACCAACCCGGCCCACACCTTTCAGGTCGTGCTCGAGGCGAGCGGCGGCATCCACTTCAACTACGCCTCGGCCACGGGCACGGAAGCGATCATCGGGATCCAAAACCTGAACGCCACCTCCGGCATGAACGTCGGCAACGGCATCCACGACGACCTGACCATTGCCATCGCGACCGAGCTGTCCTGGGTGTTGATCGCCGACGCCGCCGGCAGCGCCGCACCCGGCGCCGCCGGAGTCGCGACCCTCAGCTTTGACACCACCCTATTGCAACCGGGCGACTACAACGCCAACCTCCGGGTGGTCAGCAATGACCTCGCTCAACCGATCCTGCTGGTGCCGTTGCTCGTGCACGCCATCGGCTCCGCCGGCCCAGGGGACCCCTGCGATAGCCTCCCCAACGGGGACCCGTGCAACGACGGGGATGCCTGTACCGACGGGGACACCTGCGTCCTCGGGGTGTGCACCGGCGTGGCGGTGGTCTGCAACGACGGCAACCCGTGCACCGATGACCTCTGCGGCCTAGACGGTACCTGCACCTACCCCGATAACAGCGAGCCCTGCGACGACGGAAATCCCTGCACGACCAACATCTGCGAGGCTGGCAGCTGCGCCTTCGTCGCGGATGTCGAGGACTGTTGCGCGCCGTGGGACCCGAGCTGTTGCGCGCCGGCGGCGGCTGAGATCTGTGCCGATGGTCAGCTGGTCTCGGTCGACAGCTGTGATGTGGTCGAGGCGACGATCGACGACTGCGGTGAGCGTGGGTGTGTCGATGGCGCCTGTTGCGCGCCGGGGGAGACCTACGCGTTCGGCGCCTGTGTCGAAAACGATGGCGAGCCCGCGGGGTGCAACTGCTCCTCAACCCCAACGCCGACCTGGCCGGGACTCGCGCTGCTGGCCCTCGCCCTTCTGGGGCGGCGGCGGTTGCGGCGCGGGAGCCGGGAGCCCTAGCGTCGCCGGCCCAAGATCCGCAACAGGAACAACATTAGATTGATGAAGTCCAGATAGAGGATCAACGCCCCGCGCAGGGGCAGGTTGCCGGCCTCGCCATGGGCGGCGAACATGGTCTTGAGCTTTTGGGTGTCGTAGGCAGTGAGGCCGGCGAAGATCAGCACGCCGGCGTAGGTGGTGATCCAGTAGATCGCCGGGCTCTGTAGAAAGATGTTCACCACCGAGGCGATGATCAGGCCGATCAACCCCATGTACATGAAGCGCCCAATGGCGCTCAGGTCCTTCTTGGTGGTGTAGCCGACGAAGGAGAGCCCAGCGAAGGAGCCGGCGGTAACGAAGAAGACCTGGGCGATCGACGACTGGGTGTAGAGCAGGAACACAAACGACATGGTGATGCCGTTGAGCGCCGCGTAGGCCATGAACATGCCGGCGGCGGCGGCGAAGCTGACCTTGTGAACGACGCGGCTAAAGACCACCACCATCGCCAACTCCGCGATCAACAGCCCGTAAAAAAGCGGCGGGTTGCCGAAGACCACCTGGTTGATCGCCGGCGTGGCCGCGACCACCCAGGCCACTGCGCCGGTGAGCGCCAAGCCGGCGGCCATCCAACGGTAGGTCTTCCACAGCAGGGCGCTGACCAGGGCGTCGTCGCCGGTGGCCGTGGCCGGGAAGTAGGGAGCGCCGGCGCGGGGTTGACGAGGGATCATGACGGTTCTCCTGGGGACCAAGATAGCGCCCCGGCGGAGCGATGCAAGCCTCAAGGCCGCAAGGTCGGCCCCGGGGGTTGGGGTAGAGGAGCGCTTCGGGGGGCAGCGCGCGGCGGCGCAGAGGCGCGGCGAAAATACACCCCGTAGGTGCGACCAAAACCGGGCTGGGCCGCACGTTTGAAGGCGAGCCTGAAACCGTTGGGCCAGCTGCGCGAATAGGTGCTCTTGCAACCTTGATCGTGGACGACCACCGACGAGGTCCTGATCAGCGCTTCAGCCTCGGGGCCGTCCGCCGCGGGTTGGCGGGGCGTGGGGTAGCTGTGCTGGCGGGGGCCAAAGGGCGGGATGTGCAGGTCGCGCAGGTCGTAGACACCGGATGCCAATCCAAAGCCTGTCCTGAGCGACGTCGAAGGGCCACCGCAACCGAGCACCAGCACCCGACTGTCGCGTGATGCCGGGGGCGGGTTGGCTGGCATGGTCGCCACGTGGACACTCCCCTGTCGGGTCGAAGCTTTGGCGTACTCGAGGGCGAGGGAGAAGAAGATGATGTCACCGGCCAGGCTATCAAAAGCGCGACTGCGCTCCCGCTTCCAATACAAGTGGGTCACACCCATGGCGGTGAGCAGGTCGTACGCCGCGCGCACGGAGCCGAGCTCGCCGTAGCTGATGCCATACTGCGACGTCCTGAAATCTGAGACCTTGGCGACACCGAGGCCGAGGGTGTTGTGCTCCTCGTGGACCAACACCACCGCCCCCTGCGGCAGGTGCTTGGCCAGGGACACGTGCCTTGGCTCGATTGTCAGGCGCTTGTCGTAGTTGCCCCGGTAGCCGCCCGCGATAGCCTTGGCGGTCGCCCGGATCGGGGCGTCGTTGATGTGCCGGTGGGTCGGAATGAAGTAGACGTCGGCACCCCAGATCACCTGCACGCCAACCAGGGTCAGCAACGCAGCGCGCACGGGCCAGCGGTTGGTGCGCCAGAGCAACAGGAAGATGGCGGCGGTGCAGGCGGCGAGCCAGGGCATGATCCCCTGGAGGTAGCGATCCTGATGATGCACCCAGTACCAGCCAAAGATGGCCAGGTGGGACCAACCGACCAGCAGCCAAGTCCGCCGGCTACCGCGCAAAAAGGGCAGGCACGCCAGCAGGAGCGTGAACAGGGAGCCGAAGACCGGCACGTCGCGGTGCATCAGGCGCCAGTCGTTCGGTACGAAGGAGAAATTGAACAGGGCACCGAGTGTCTGGAGCAGGCCGAACAGGCTGCGTTCCGGTCGCCAGAGTTGGTGTTCGGTGAAGCCGTACTTCATCCAGTAGCCCGCGTCGGCGGTCCAGGGCCGCGACGGGAACCAGTCGCCGAGCACCGGGTAGACCGGGTTACCGTGCCAGATGAGGTTGGTGAGCCACAGGGGAGCGGCGCACGCCAGCGCCGTCCCGCCGAGGACGAGCAGGGACAGGAGCCACTCGCGGTGGCCACGACCCCCTCCCCGGCGAGGATTGAAGGCGGCGCGGCCGGCCGCCAGGGCCACCAGAACCACGGCGCCCGGCATGAGCATGATGGCGATGGTGTACTTGACCAAGGCGCAGGCGGCGAGCACCACGCCGAGCGCCGCGGCGTTGCGCCGGTTGAGATCCCGGTAGGTGCGCATCGCCAGCACGAAGACCGGCACACACAGGAGCGCGCCAAAATGGTCGATGCCGGCGGCCAGGCTGGAGTCGTAGAGCATCACTCCCGGGAAGAGGAAACGCGCCACCCAGACCAAGCTCGGGTCGGCACCGGGCACCAGCCGTCGCACCAGCGCCGGGATGCCGAACAGGGTGGTGACCAAAAAGACCAGATATTCGACGTGGGCGCAGATCAGGACGTGATCGGCGAGCCCGCCACCCGGAGCCATGAACGCCCAGGCGTAGATGAAACTGACGAAGTGGGGTCGCGCGCCGCTGGTGCGGCCCTCGACGAAGCGCTGTATCCCGCCCCGGGCCACGAACTCCTCGGCGATGCCCAGGTGCTTCCAGCGAGCGTCGAACTGGACGTTCTCGGGGGTCAGGATGTTGAGATAGAG
>JAUUZB010000349.1 GCA_030590185.1 Deltaproteobacteria bacterium | reverse complement strand
GATGGCGCGGGGGTGGAGCGACGCCTGCGCGCAGAGAACCTGCTCGGAGGATCCACCGGCCGCTGCCGAAGCTGCACCCGCACCCGAGGCCGTCACCGCACCCGAGGCCGCCACCGCACCCGAGGCCGAAGCCGCACCCGAAGCCGAGGCTGAACCCGCACCCGAGGCCGAAGCCGCACCCAAAGCCGAGGCTGAACCCGCACCCGAGGCCGAAGCCGCCGGCCCCACCCTAGAAGGCGTGCTCTCTATCCGCGCCTATGCCGTCCGGACCGGAGAAGAAATCGAGCTCCAGCTGGTGGCCGAGCTGCACGCCTGCGAGACCGGCGCCCTGCTTTGGCGAGCCGAGGGGGAGGAGGCCAACGCCTCCGAGGACGACGACCTGACGGCATTGACCAAGAGCTACATCGCCAACTTCGGCCAAGAGGTTGAGCCCTTCGCCGCGCCCGCCTTCCTGGTGCTCAGGGACATCCTCGACACCCTGCCCGACGTCCTGCTCACCGACGACGAGGTGATGGAAAAGATCGAGCTCGAGTAGTCCGGCAGGCCTGACGTGCGCCCCGAGCGCCCCGCCGTCGATTGGCCCATCATCGCGGCCTACGGGCTCTTTGCCCTGGCGCTCGGATCCTTCTTCACCAAGAAGGCGAGCCGCGGGGTCGAGAGCTTCTTTGTCGGTGACCGCAAGCTCCCCTGGTGGGTAGCCGGCACCTCGATCGTGGCCACCACCTTTGCCGCCGACACTCCGCTGGCGGTCACTGGCCTGGTGGCGCTCGGGGGGATCTCCGGCAACTGGATCTGGTGGTGTTGGGGGATCGCCCACGTGGTGGCGACCTTCTTTTTTGCGCGCCTGTGGCGACGCTCCGGGGTGATCACCGACGCCGAGATCACCGAGCTGCGCTACAGTGGCCGGGTCGCCGCGGCCCTGCGCGGTTTCAAGGCGGTCTACTTCGGAATCTTCATCAACTGCCTCACCATGGCCTGGGTGATCGCGGCCATGGTCAAGATCAGCGCCGCCTTCTTCGATGTTGAGCCAGCCTGGGTCATCATCGCCTGCGTCGCCTTCTCGGTGACCTACACCACCCTGGGGGGGTTCCGCTCGGTGGTGGTGACCGATCTCGTGCAGTTCTGCCTCGGCATGGGCGGCGCCATCCTGATCGCCTACCTCGCGGTGAGCCATTTTGGAGGCATCGGGGCTACCGGAGTGGGCTCGGACGGGGAAGCGGCCCACGGTCTGCTCGGTCGCCTCGCCGAGGTCACCGAGGAAGCCGGGGGTTCGCTGTCCGCGGTCCTCGATTTCGTGCCGGCCCCCGACCATCCCCAGATGCCCCTGGTGGTGTTCGCCGTACTGCTCATCGCCGGCTGGTGGCGTTACGCCGAGGGCAACGGCTACATCGTCCAACGCCTCGCCGCCTGCAAGGACGAGGGGCACGCCCAGGCGGCCAGCCTTTGGTTCTCGGTCGCCCACAACGCTCTGCGCCCCTGGCCCTGGATCCTGGTCGGCCTCGCGGCGTTGATCATCTACCCACGCCTCGCCGGCGAGGCGCCGCCCCAGCTCGTCTCGGAGGACGGCCAGGTCACGGTCACCCCGGCCAGCATTGACGTGGTCACGGGCGGTCTATTGACAATAACGGGAGCTCCGGCCGGGGCCGTCCTCTGGGTCGATGACCAGCGGGCAGTTCTAGAACCCGGCGAGAATGGCGCCTTGGTGGCGCGCTTCGGGCCGTTGGCGCGCAGCCGGACCACGGAGCTGCGGATCGAGTCGGCTGATCCCGAGTCGGCCACCGGGCGCTGGACCATCCGGGGCCTGCGCGTCGAGCTGACCGACCGGGAGATGGGCTATCCCTTGTTGATGGGACGCTTTTTGCCAACCGGCGTCCTCGGCCTGGTGATCGCCAGCCTGTTGGCTGCCTTCATGTCGACCATCGACACACACACCAATTGGGGCGCCTCCTATCTGGTGCGGGATCTCTACCAACGCTTCATCCGGCCCGACGCCTCGGAGCGCCACTACGTCCTCGTCAGTCGGCTCTGCATCGTCGGCATGGCGCTGCTCGCCGGGGTCACGGCCCTGTTCGTGCACAACATCGCCGAGGTCTGGCGTTTCTTGATCACCCTAGGCGCGGGACTGGGCAGCGTCGCCGCGGCGCGCTGGTATTGGTCCCGGGTCACGCCCCAAGCCGAGTTCGCGGCGCTCGGGGTGACCACCGTGCTCGCCATCGGACTGTTGCTGTTCAGCACCCCGCAGTTGTTCGGCGGCCCCAACCCGTTTCTGTTCTACGAGGTCCCGGGCTGGACGCAGATCATCATCATCGCCGGTGCCTCCCTGGCCACCTGGGTCCCGGTCTCCCTGTTCGGGCCACGGAACGATCCGCAGGTTCTGCGCGCCTTTGCCGCGCTGGTCCGCCCCCCCGGCCCGGGCTGGCCACGCACGCCAGGCGTCGCGCCCGATCCGTTGTGGCCAACCACCCAGCGCTTCGCCGTTGGTCTGGTGGTCCTCTATGGCAGCCTGTTCGGCCTCGGACAGGTGATCCTCGGCAGCCTCGGGCTCGGCCTAGCGCTGCTGGCCGTGGTCGCGGTGCTGCTGGCTTGGATCATTCGCGGCAGCCGGGCGGCCGCCTGATCAGGGCTCAGACTCCGCCCCAGCTCAACCGCTCACCAGCTATCCCGCCGTCGCCGCGTCTCGGCGAACACCTCCTCCGGGTCGGAGAGGCCCAGGGCGGCCTGCAGGGCAGGATCATCGCTACGCAGGAACGGGTTGGTGGCGAGCTCCACCGCTAGGGAGGAGGGCACCGTGGGCTCCCCGCGCTCGCGGGCGGCGCTCACCGTGGCCAGCCGGTCGGAAATTGCCTGGTCGTTGGGGAGCAGGCTCTGGGCAAAACGCAAGTTATTCTCAGTATACTCATGCCCGCAGCAGACCAGGGTCTCGGGCGGCAGGGAGCACAGTTTGCGCAGGGAAGCGAACATCTGGCGGGCGTCCCCCTCGAACAGCCGCCCGCAGCCGGCGAGGAACAGCGTATCGCCGGTGAAGACCACACCTGTCTCCGGGAAGTGGAAAGCCACGCTGCCGCTGGTGTGGCCGGGCACGAACAGACAATCCACCGGCTGCCCCACGACCTCGATCCGCTCGCCGTCGGAGACCCCGCGGGTTTGCTCCGGGATGTTGCCGAATTCCTTGTCGACCCCGGAGCCCACGACCTCCCCCCCGAAGGTGGAGACCAGGCCGGCGATTCCGCCGACGTGATCCGGATGGTGATGGGTGGCCAAGATGCACTCGAGGGCCAAGCCCTGGTTGATGATCCGTGCCTCCACCGATCGGGCCTCCGCCGGATCGACCACCGCGCACTGGCCAGTCGCCGGATCGGTGATCAGCCAGGCGTAGTTATCTCCGAACTGAGGGATCGGTGAAAATTCCATGGGCTCACCTTTCAGATGCCACCTAGAGGGTACCGGCGCACCAGGCGTCGAGATTGCCGCTGGCGTCCGGAGTGATCGCCACGCCCGTGAAGCTGAGCGGCACGACCGGATCGCTGGTGGAGGGCAGCTCGAGCCACACGGTCTGTTCGCCCAGGGTCGCGAAGGAGGCCGCCACCCGGTAGGTCAACACGGCGTTGTAGTTGGCGTCAGCTTCGACGTCGGTGCAGCAGCCGCTGACTCCTGAGCTGTCGACATCCACCAGGCAGCCCTGGGCGCCGAAGACGAGCAAGCCCTCGAGCAAGGCAGGATCGCCCACACAACCCGCGCCGACGCTGAGCTCCGGCGGCAAGTTAAAGGCGACATCGACGTCGACGTGGGTCACGGCGCCGGTGGATGCATGCGGCGCACACGCGGCGAAGATCCGCTGGTCGCCGCCCGCCCCGTCGCCGTCGCTCGGCGCGTCGCCGCCGCCCGCCCCGCCGCTGTCCCCGCTCCCGCCGGCACAGCTGGCAACCGCCATCAGGAGGGCCCACGCCATGGTTGCTGCTCTCATGAAATGCTCCTACTACTCAGACCCATCAGGCTACCCGGGGCCCGGGGCCGTCGCAACGCCAATGGACCAGGGCCACGACGGACTCGGCCGCGAAGGCAAACGCTGGCAGCTGCCGGGCAACACGCCGCCAGGCAACACGCCGCCGGGCAACAGTTGTGAACCCAAGCCGCGTCCGCTACCATCCCCGTCGTGTCCCGCTCTGCAGTCATCACCCTCGGCGCGCTGCTCGCCTGCTCCACTGCCCAGGCCACCACCCTGCGGGCCTTGTCCAGCGAAGAGTTGGCAACCGCGGCCGAGAGGATCGTGCTCGGCACGCTGGAGAGCCGCGCTTCCTACTGGGACGGAACCCGGATCTACACCCGCCACGTGATCCAGGTCGAAGAGACCTGGCACGGGCCACCGACCGACCGGCTCGAGGTGCTCACCCTCGGCGGTGTGGTGGGTGCGATCGGCCAACGGGTAGTGGGCACCGCGCGCCTTCGGGTCGGAGACCGGGTGGTGCTGTTCCTCGCCGCTGGCGGCGGGGAGGAGTTGTTCACGATCGGCATGGCCCAGGGCGCATTCCATGTCGAGGAGGGTGACCCAGAAGGGAGCGACACCTCGGCGCCCGAGTTGATCCGCCCCGCGACCGGCCTTCACCTGGTGGGCGAGACCCCCATCAGGCCTCAAACCCTCGGAGCGTTGCGCGCCCTGGTGGAAGAGGCGCGCCGTGTTCCGTAGAGCCGCCGCCCTCGGTCTGATGCTGGCGCTCCCCCTGCCGGCGGCCGCCTACGTCTGCACGCGGGTGGTGGACGATTTCGGGTACGAGACCGGGCCCTCCCTCTCCTGGTCCAAGCGGGATCTCACCTACGCGCTCTATGCCCAGGGTACCAATGACATCTCCGGCGCCGACGAGCTCGATGCCCTGCGCGCTTCCTTCGCGCCGTGGGGGCGCATCTACGACGCCGACGGCACCCTGGAGGGGACTCCGCCTACCGAGACCATCGACGACTGCGCGCTGCCCCCCGACACCTACCGGACCACCAACCTCACCTTCCGGGAGGCGGCGACCCTCTCCAACCGAGACGTGGTCGGCTACGACTTCCTGCGACCGGAGTCCAACGAGAACTTGCTGATCTTCCGCGACGACGCCTGGCCCGTGCCCGCCCAGGCCGCCTCGGTGATCGGGCTGACCACCACCACGTACAATGCGCTCACCGGCGAGATCCTCGACGCCGACATCGAGTTCAACTCGGCCAACAACGCCTTCACCATCGATGACGTCTACGTCGAGACAGATCTCATGAACACGGCGGTTCACGAGATCGGCCACTACCTCGGCCTCGGCCACGTCACCAAAAGTAGCGACAGCGAGGCGACCATGTACGACACCGCCGGTCGCCGGGAGACCAAAAAGCGCGTCCTCCACTTCGACGACCGCAACGGCATCGTGTTCAAGTATCCCTGGGGCGAAGAGAACGGCTATTGCGATCCGCCCCTCGCCGAGTGCGGCTTCTGCGCCCCCCCCGACGAGCTCACCGCCATCGCCACCGCCACCGCCACCAGCCACGACCTCGGCCTCGGGTCGAACGGTTGCGCGGCGCTCCCGCCCTTGGCCTGGGCCGCGCT
>JAUUZB010000055.1 GCA_030590185.1 Deltaproteobacteria bacterium | reverse complement strand
CATGGACTTCTCGGGTGCGCCGAGCTCCCCACCGTTCCAGGCGCCGAGGACGCGGTCACGGTTCTTGTCGTAGCGCAGCTTGGACAGCGGCGTGCGGCCACCGAAGGGCTTCTTCTTGTGATAGAGGATCACATCGGCGAGACAGGCCACGTCGGCGCTGAGATCCTTGGCCGCCTTGTTCGGGGCGCCCATCTGCACGATCTTGATGGTGTACTCCGTGCCCTTCATCACCGGCTTGAAACGCTGCTCCACGTATTGATCGCCTAGGGGCAGCCGGATCGTGTTGGTGCCGTCCGAGAGCTCCACCAGGGTGATCCGGCGGCCGGTCTGCGGTGTCGGGCCGACGATGACGCGATCGATCTTCTGGGCCTTCTTGAAGATGATCCGGATCTCCTCACCCTCCCCGTCCCCGCTGTGCCCCTCGCACCAGATGGTGGACGGGTCGTCGTCGAGCAGGTTCATCGGGTGGTACTCGGCCATGTCGGTCTCGCGCTTTGCCTGGCTCGAGGCGCGCACGTAGGCCAGGCTGTCCGCCCAAACCGGGGCGCTCACCAACAGGCCGCCGAGGGCGAGCAATACCGACCTGGTGTAGGGGACCGCCATACACGCACCCTACCGGATCCCGACCTTGGCGGCCAATTCGTTGTGGCGGGCCAGCGACCGGGGCGGCCGGGGGTTAGGTCGAGGTCGAGGGCGCCGGTCGGCCAAACGCAACCTGGGTCATGGTCGCCTCTGGATCGAGGTACTCGGCGCCGTCGCCCGACACGATCTGCGCGCCCGCGGCAAGGGACTCGAAGAAGCTGTCGCCCGGTTTGTACACGAAGTTGGGGTCGGTGACCTCGACCGGCGCGCCGCTGGCCTCGAAGCGATCCGGTCGGTTGTCGCTGGTATCGACGTGTCCGACGGGCTTGGTGCTCGCCTGGGGTTGGGCGGCTTGCATCAACCCGGTCTGCGCTTGGACCTGGGCCATCGTGCTGATGTTGGGCTTGGCCGCGGTGGGCGGCGTCTCTCCAGCCCGCAACGACCCCGCCCCGACCTGGGCCGCGCGTCGGGCCCGCTCCTCGATCAGGACGATGGCGTCTTCGTAGGCCATCTCCTGGCGCACCCACTGGGGCACACCCTTCGACCCAGCCTTGGTCGGCCGCGCCAGGCTCGCCTGGCCGAACATCGTCTGGGGCGGCAGCCGCGCCTGCATCCCCGCGGCGGTCTCCGACTTCAGCACCTGGCGCTTTTGGCGCCGCCGACCAAAGGCCTCCACCGTCGCGAATTGCGAGGCGACCTGGTTGAAATCGTAGGCATCCGTCAGGTTCAGGGCCCGATGGGCCGGGCCGTGGAGCTTGGCCGGCTGTTTCTCAAACCCGTCGGTGGTTGGGGGCGCCTGCTTGGCTTCGACCTCGTCCCAGTGCTCGCGCACCCGGTTCATGAGATCCTCGATCTCGCCAGCCTTGTCGACGCGATGGTTGCTCATGTTTGCCCTTGGCGCCGCCGGTCACTGACGCGCGCAGCTACGCCTCATCTTCTCAGATTATCGGCACCGGGGCACCGGCGTTGCGTGAGAATATTTCGCCCCGGTGGAACGTCTTTAAATGTCGGAGGAATCTCGGCCCCTGGCGGGCCGCAGGCGATTGGGCTAGAGTCGACATCCGCCGGGGGCTGCGCCGGATCGGCGGACAGACCACTTCTGGGAGGCGATGCGCGCCATGCCGCACAAGATTGGTGTCTTCTTTCTTTTTCTAACCACCCTCCTGGCGACCTCGACCGCCTTCGCCGCACAGGGCTGGATCGACGCCTGGGGTGAAGCGCAGATCAAGAACGGCAATAAGATCGAAGCCAAGCAGGTCGCCGTCGCCGACGGCCTCAAGCGCTGCATCGAAAAAATCGTCGGGGTCACCGTCGAGAGCCAGTTCGACTCCACCATGAAAGAGGTGGTCAAGAACAACCAAAACCAGTTCAGCGCCACGGTCCAGGACCGGGTCATCAAGCGGTCCAAGGGCTTCATCGACAAGTACGAGGTGCTCGAGGAAAAAGTCGAAATGGACGTGATGAAGGTTCACGTCAAGGCGCTGGTCTACGAGGACAAGCTGGTTGCCGAGGTCGAAAAGATCACCGAGCTAATCAACAAGTGCGGCTCGCCCAAGCTGATGATCGTCATCCAGGACGTGCACACCTCCCCCGACGGCAAGGAGACGGTCGCCGCCGAGTCGCTGCTCGGCATGCACCTGGAGAACATGATGATGAAGCGCGGCCTGGAGATCCGCGGCAAGCGCGCCGCCAAGAAAATCTCCGGCGGCTCCGCCCGCAAGTACGACCGCTGGTCCCAGGAGACCGACAACATCGTGGCCATGGCGGCCAAGAACAAGGCCGACATGCTGGTCTTTGGCCGGGTGGAGATCCACAACAAGGGCATCATCGAGAACTCCACCTTCAAGGCGCTCAACGGGCAAATCCGCATCGAGATCGCCACCTCGATCCGCGGCATCAACGCCGTCACCGGCGAGCTGTTCAGCAGCAAGCCGGATCAAATGTCGTCCATGGGCATCAACCTGGAACGGGCGGTGGTGCGCGCCCTCAAGGGACGCGGCCAAAACCTGGTCACCCGTACCTTTGACCCGCTGTTCGAGGACCTCAAGGTGAGCTGCCAAAAGGCGGCCGAGCAAGGCCGGCGCTTCGTGGTGGTCATCGACAAGGTCAAGAGTTTCCGCAAGCAGGCCAACCCCTTCGTCGAGTTGGTCAAGGGGATGGATGGCATCGCCGGGGTGGAGCACACCTTCCAGGACGGCAAGCTCAGCATCGATCTCTCCTGCGATTGCACGGCGAGCGAGCTGCAGGACCGGATCTTCGGGGCCGTTGACGCCTCCGGCAACGCCGCCTTCAGCGACATCGACCTCGCCGGGGTCACCGGCAACAAACTGCGCTTCAAGCTCTAGCACCCCTTGGGATACCCCAGGGGAAGACGATCCCCCCCTCGCTGGTTAATTGAGGGACGGGTACCTTCGTGCTATCTGCCCGCCTGAGAGGTGACCATGCCCGAGGCAGCCCCAGGCCATCGTTTTGTCATCCCCAAACCGGCCCCCGGCGGACGCATACGGCGCGTGCTGCGCTTTGTGCTCTTCTTCGTCCTCACCGGCAGCGCTGCCGGCTGTGCCATCGGCCTTGGCACCTATCTCTATTTCGCCCCCACGGTCCCCCATTTTGGCGCCCTCGAGGATTACCAACCGAAGATCGGCACCAAGATCTACTCGGCCGGCGACCAGCTGATCGGTGAGTTCGCCGAGGAGCGCCGGGTGCTCGTGCCCTTCGAGCGCATCCCGCCCCAGTTGTTCAATGCCTTCATCGCGGCTGAGGACAAGCGCTTCTACCGGCACATCGGCGTCGACATCCTCGGCGTCGGCCAAGCGATCTTCGATAAGATCAGGCGCCCCGGCTCCAAGCTGCGCGGCGCCTCCACCATTACCCAGCAGGTCGCCAAGAGCCTGCTCGCCAGCCGCGAGTCCTGGGCCTCGGCCAGTGAGCGCAAGCTGAGCCGCAAGATCCGTGAGGCCATCCTCGCCTACCGACTCGAGCGGCGCTTGGGCAAGAACGACATCCTTTACATGTACGCCAGCCAGATCTTCCTGGGCCACAAGGCCTACGGCGTCCAGGCCGCCGCCGAGCACTACTTCCGCAAGAACGTCTGGGAGCTGAGCCTGGCCGAGATGGCGACCATCGCCGGGCTGCCGCAGCGACCCAGCGACTACTCCCCCTTCTCCCGCCCCAAGGCCGCCAAGAACCGCCGTGGCTATGTCCTCGGCCGAATGCTGGTCGATGGTTACATCACCCAAGAGGAACACGACCGAGCGGTGGTCGAGGATATCGACGTCTTCCCACGGCGGGAGCTCTACCTGCAAATCGCCCCCTACTTCACCGAACAGGTGCGGCGCGAGCTGGTGGAGCGGTACGGCGACCGGGCCATCCTCGAGGATGGCCTCAGGGTCTTCACCACGGTCAACATCCCCCACCAACACTACGCCCAGCGCGCCATCTCCCGTGGTCTGTACGCCCTCGACCAGCGCCAGGGCTACCGCGGGCCGCTGACGCACATCCCGGCGGAAAAACGCGCCCTGTTCATCGCCGAGCACCGCAGCTCCCTCGATCTCAACGACGACGGTTCGGTGCTCGAGCCCGAGCGGGGCAAGGTCTACGTCGCGCTGGTGACCGGCTTCACCCCCAAGGGCTCCGTGGCGATGATCAACGTGGCCGGCCTCGAGGGGCTGCTGCCGCTGGCCGGCATGATCTGGGCGCGCGATCCGAACCCGGTGGAGCGCATCGATTTCCACTACGTCAAGGACACGCGCCACATCCTCGAGATCGGTGACGTGATCGCGGTCAAGAAGACCACCCGGGCCGATCTCTTCAATGACCGCTACGCCAGCAAAGCCATGAACACGGTGCCCAAGGACAAGGATGCAAAGTTGTTCCGCCTCGCCCAGGAGCCCATCGCTCAGGCCGCGCTGATGGCGGTGGACGCGCGCACCGGCTACGTCCGGGCCCAGGTCGGCGGCTACAACTTCGAGGACTCGAGCTTCAACCGCGCCACCCAAGCCTGCCGCGAGCCGGGCAGCGCCTTCAAGCCGATCGTCTACTCCGCCGCCATCGACAAGCTCGACTACACCGCCTCCACCCTGGTCGACGACAAGCCGCTGATCTTCGACGACGAGGACAACGAGGCGCGCTGGAAGCCGAACAACGCCGGCATGGAGTTCCGGGGCTCATTGCCCCTGCGCACCTGCCTGATGGACTCGATCAACATCCCGGCGATCCGCATCGCCGAGGCGGTCGGCATCACCGACCTCATACAGAACGCGGAGAACCTCGGTCTGACCACACCGCTCAAGCGCGAGCTCGGCACGGCCATCGGCTCATCCTGCACCACCCTCGAGGCTCTGCTGACGGCCTACACGACGCTCAACCAGTACGGCAAGCGCCGCGACCTGCACTTCATCCGGCGGGTGGTCGACCGCTACGGCAACGTGCTCGAGGACCACAGCGATCCGGCCGACCCCATGCTGACCTTCGCCGACCGGCTCGACCGCGGCTACGCCAAGCTGGTCAACCCCCGCAAGCGCGCCCTCGACGCCCCCACCGCCTTCTTGACCATCAGCCTGATGAAGAACGTCATCAAGAACGGCACCGGCATGGGCGCCTCGCGCCTGGGCTGGCACCTGGCGGGCAAGACCGGCACCACCAACGACTCCTACGACGCCTGGTTCCTCGCCTTCACCCGCAACGTGGTCGCCGGCGCCTGGGTCGGGCACGACCAAAAGGAGCGGCCGCTCGGGGTCAGCGAACAGGGGGGGCGGACCGCCCTGCCTATCTGGGTCGACTTCATGGTTAACGCCATGCGTGACCACACGGTGGACCCGCCCAAGCGCATCATCGAGCCAGACTTCCCCCCGCCCTTTGGGGTGATCAGGGCGTCCATCGACCCGGTGACCGGCCGGCTGGCGCGCCCCAATGCCCAGCACTCGGTCGTCGAATGGTACCGCCAGGGCAGCGAGCCCACCGACTACGCGCCGGACAAGGCGGTCTTCGAGCCGGGCGAGTACACCCCCTGGGAGATCGATCCGGGCTGATCCGTGGCCGCGCCAGAGAGAACTTCCCTCGCCGAGACCCTGGGCCCGGCGTTGCGCCGGCAGGGTTGGGTCCTGGTGCTCAGCGTTCTGGTCGGACTGACCCTGGGCGCGATGCTCTTCGCCACCCGCCCGGCGCGCTTCGTGGCCTCGGCTCACATCCGGGTGGGGACCATCGCCGGGGACCGCCCGGTGATCGACCCGCTGACCATGGCGGTGGAGGGCTCCGACGCGAGCTTCCAACGCCGGGTCCAACGACGGGCGGGGGTCCAGGGCAGAGTCGAGCTCGAGGGCATCTACCACACCCACCTGGTCGCGGTACGGGCCTCGGCCGCCGATCCTGTCGCCGCGGTGGCGCTGCTCGACACGGTCTGCGCCCTGTTGGTCGCTGAGCAGAACGCGCTGATCGAACAGATGCAGCGGGACGCGGGTCAACGGCTCTCGGGTACCGGGGAGCCGGTGGCGGTGGTGCCTACGCTGTCGCGGCCGGCGGTGCGGATCGGGGACCTGGCCACGGCGCGCCGGGCTGGGCCGTTCTTGAGTCCCCTGCTCGCTGGGGGAGCTGGGCTGGGGATCGCCTTAGCGTTCCTGTTGGGGTGGTGGCGAGAGAGCCGGCGGCGGGCGTCCGCGATCGACGCAACCCCTGCGGCGCCCCGCCGATACTAAACCCAGAACGGACACTGGGCGATCTTCGCGCCCCAACACGAAACGGACGATTCTGGCATGACTTCGGTAGCCCGCGCGGCATTCGTGCGCCAACATCGTGGCGCCCAGATCAACATCACAGCCCTGGCCAAGCGCCGCACCGCGCTCAGCGCCACCGGGCTCAGCATCGCCGACCTTCGGCGCGCCGACACCAATCGCGACGGCAAGCTCGACGCCCGGGAGGCATTCGCCGCCGCCGACCGCCTCGACACCGACGGCAACACCACGACCCTGGTCAACGCCATTGGCGGCAAATCGACCCGGGCTGGCCGGGCGTTGCGGGGCCTGGCCGGCGCCCTGCGCAACCCGGCAATCCGGACCACCGCCCCGGTGGTCGAGAGCGTGTCCCAACGCGAGTTCATCCGCGCCCACGCCCGGGATCGCCTCAACGTCGCCGCCCTGCGCGGCAACAGCATCGCCCTGGCCAATCTCCGCGCGGTTGGGATCAGCCCGGCGGATCTGGTCCGGGCGGACCGCAACGGCGATGGCCTGCTCAGCGCCAAGGAAGCGTTCTGGCTCGCCGACCGACTCGACGATGATGGCAACACCAAAACCCTCGCGACATCGGTGAACGGCAAGGGCACCCCGGCCGGTCGCGCCGCCACCGCTCTCGCCGCGCTCCTCACCGCCCGCGGCGGCGGCCCTACCGGCCAGACCATCGCTGACGTGGCCCGCTATCGGGTGGCGCAGTTCGGTAGCAACTACGGCGTCGAGGGCGAGTGGAAGAGTCCCAACCGCAAGCACCGTGGCAACCCACGACCGGACGTGCGCCGGGTGGGCAACGGCATCGTCGGCCGCTGGAAGTGCAATCTCTTCGGCCTCGACGTCCTCCACCAGGCCGGCTTTGCCGTGCCGATGGACCGCGGCTGGTATCCCTGCGCGGTCGACATTCCCGGCTATGCCCGCGGCCGCAACCGCTACTTCGACGAGGTCGTGACAATCGACTTCGCCGGCCTCAGCCGCGCCCAAAAACTCGCCAAGATCCGAGCCTTGATGCAAAAGGCCAAGCCGGGCGACGTCATCATTCTCGATCACGCCGGCACCAAGCGCTCCGACGGCGGGCACACTCGGATCGTGGTGGAGAACCGCGTCGCCCGGGACGGCACGGTGGTCACCGCCGAGGCCCGTCAGTCCAGCGCCAAGATCCTCACCCACGGCGCCGCCACCCTCGGCCGCGTCGACGACGGCGAGGAGAAGATGTATCTCCTGCGCCCACGGCGGCGGCGCAAGTAGGGGGCTCGTATAAAATGCGCGCGGCAACGGGCCTAGTGATCGATCTGGCGCCGGAAATCGTTTAGGTGACCGGCATTGGGGTTCAGCCACCCTCGTTCTCATGCCTGCTTCCAACGCCGCCCTCCCCCACCCTTCGAGCCCGGCGCCCGGCGCCGTCTTCGTGTGGCTGCCGATCTTCTTGCTCGGCGCCAGCGCCTGGGTGCCCCACGTACCGTTGTGGGGGCCGATCGGTCTCGAGGACCTGTTGCCACTAATCGCGGTCGGGCTGGCTGCCGCGTTTGCCCTCCACGCCCCCGTGGCTCGTTTTGACCCACTGGTGCTGCTCCTGGCGGGTGTGCTGTTGCTCGGTTTCGCCGCGAACCTGTTCTCCGGGTTCACTCTAGATCTGGTAATGCTGGCGCGGGGGCCCGGCCGCACCCTGTTCTATCTCGTGTTGGTGGTCGCCCTCGGCGGGCTCAGCCGTGACAGCGAGCCGCGACGTCTCCTGGCGTTGCTCGCTGTTTGCGCCGCGGTGGAGGCCGTGATCGGGATCGGGCTCTACGCCGCCGACTACTCCGGTCCCTTTGGCATCGGCCTGCATCGCCCCGGGCGCGGCAGCTCCCTGTTCTGGACTAGCCCGGGCCGGCTGGTGGCGACCTTCAACCTGCCCAGCGGCCGGGGGATGAACGGACTCGCCGCCTACTTTGGCCTCTTTTTGCCGGTCACCCTGGCGTTGGCCCTGACCGCCCGGGGAGGGGCGCGTCTAATGTGGGCCGCGGGGGCCAGCGCCCAGGCTGCGGCTCTGGCCCTGACCTACACCCGCTCCACCCTGATCACCCTGCTCGCCGGCGTGGTGGCCGCGCTCTGGGTTTGGCGCCGAGCCTTGATCCTGCCGGTCGTTGCCCTGGCCGGACTTGCCCTGGTCGCCTCCCCGGAGCTGGTCGGTCGCTTCCTCGGGGACAGCAACGATCGCCTCGCCCTGATTTGGGCCGCGGTGCGGATGGGGGCCGAGGCGCCGTGGTTCGGCCACGGCGACATCCACTACAACACCTACCTGTGGGCCGCGACCGAGCGGATGCAAACCCCCTTCGGCGTGGCGGTCACCACCCCGCACAACTCCTTGGCACTGGCTTTCTTCCGCTACGGTTTGGCCGGGCCGCTGCTGGTCGGCGGTCTGTTGGTGGTTCCGGTGGTGCACTTCTGGCGCCGGGCCGGGCGTCACTCCGGCGAGGCACGCCTCTTTGCCCTGGCCGGCCTATGCGCTTTTGTCGCCTTTGCGCTCCAGTCCCTGACCAACAACCTGCTCGAGGTCCCGAAGATCGGCATCTTCTTCTGGATCCTGTGGGTCGTTTTGAAGCACGCGAGCAATGAGGGCAGAGGTCAAGTCGTGGAGCCGCCATGACGCTGCGCTTGCTGTGCGTGACGCCGATGTATCCGGAGCCGGCGGCGCCGAGTTTTGGCGGTTTCGTGGAGGGACTCAACCGAGCCTTGAGCGCCTCGGGCGACGTTGAGGTCGATCTGCTCACCCGACGGCCCGGTTGGCGCGGCGCGGCTTCCTACGGCGAGCTGTTGGCGCGCGGGATGGCGCGGCATCCCGGCCGGTACGATCTCATCTGGGGCCACTACCTCGGTGCGGGCGCCGCGGTGGCTGTGGCACTGGCGAAGGCGGGGGGCCGACCGGTGGTGTTGACCGCCCACGGCAGCGACGTGGAGGCCGCGCATGCGACGTTGCCCAGAGTCATGGTGCGGGCGCTCGTGCGCCGTTGCGACGGCCTGCACCTGGTGAGTGAGGCCCTCGCGACCCGCGCCCGGGAGTTGATCGGTGCGCTCCCGGCGAAGACCTTGGTGCAACCGATCGGCGTCGACCTCGACAGGTTCACGCCCCGCACCGGCGAGCGGCTTCCGGGACGACGACGCCTCCTGATGGTGGGCAGTTTTGCGCCGGCCAAGGGATGGCGCGTGGCGATCGAGGCGCTGGCGCGACTCGCGGAGCTCGACCTGGAGCTGATCGCCATCGGCAGCGGCGATCCTTCCTGGGTGCGCGACTTGGCCAACGCCACGGGCTCGAGCGACCGACTGTTCCTGCGCGCTGAACGGGCCAACGCGCAGATGCCGATCCTGTACCAGGACGCGGATCTGGTGATCGCGCCCTCCTGGCGCGAAGGTTTTGGCCTCGTGCCCCTGGAGGCGATGGCCTGCGGCGTGCCGGTGGTGTGCAGCGGCGTTGGCGGCATGGCCGACTATATTCGCGATGGAGTCAATGCGCGGATCACGCCGGCTAATGACGCGAAGGGCCTAGCGCTCGCCGTGCGCGAGGTGCTCGGGGATTCCGCCCTGCGTGGCGTGCTCACCAAAGGGGGACTCTCGACCGCGTCCGGGCTCGAGGTCGAGGACTCGGCGGGCGTGCTGCTGCGATTCCTAGGACGCGTGACGGCATAGTCCGGCCGCCCGGAGGGTCGAAGGACCGGAGGGTCCCACCCATTTGCTCACCGCGGCCCTCCATGGCGAGATCCCGCCGCCGTCAAGAAGGTATTCAGCGCCGTCGACGCCAAGGCCGTGACCCCAAAAATCGACCAACGGCTGGGTGATCGTCGTGCCCTACGAGCAGGTCGGCGGCACGGTCGTCAATCCCGAAACCAAGGACAAGCTCGGCTCGCTGCGGGTCTTCCTCTCGTAGCCCGGACCCGCCGCCTCACAGGGCCGGCACGAAGGGCAGCATCAACACCCGATCCCCGGGGCTCCGTGCCAGCTCACGCAGGGGCGCCACCACGGCCTCGAGCTCCACCGGTAGCTG
>JAUUZB010001177.1 GCA_030590185.1 Deltaproteobacteria bacterium | reverse complement strand
GGCGTCAGGGAGCAGATGTGAGCGGGGGTAGGGAAAACCCTGACGCAGGGGAGAGGCTGGAATCGCCGGTGCCGTGGACGCCGAGGCCGAAGAGTGCGACGAGCGCTGCATCCGGCCCGACTGGGACAAATGGTGCCCGCCACGATCCAAGCCGGATACCTGCCCTGAAAACCCCGGGTAGGATATATTCCTACAACCAAATCAGCCCCCCAGCGGGTAGGTGAACCATGGAATCTATCGGCCCCATCCAAGAAGCCCAACGCACCGCTACCATCGCGCCGGCCCAGGCCGAATCGCTCCCCATAGGTGACCCCCGCCGGGACCTGGTCGGGCGGCCCCTCAATGAGATCGCGGAGCCCGGCTCGGCCGCACGGCACCTGCTCGGCTCGTTGCACCAAAGCCTGCGCTCGAGCCCGGGGTTGAGCCTGCGCGACCTGCCGGTGGAGGTGGCCCAGCAAATCCTGAACAACCGCGCCGAGACCATGCAGCAGTTCTTCGACTCCTGGTCCGAGAGCATCCAGCACAACGCCGAGCAGGAGAAGCAAGCGACCCAGCGGCGCCTGCTCGCCCAAATGCTCATCAAGGCGGTCAACGCCGGCGTCATCTCCCAATCCGAGGCCGACGCGTGCGGCGCGGCGGCGGGCATCCCCTCGGTGGAGGTGGGTGTCTCTGCCAACGAGGCCGCGGCCCGTCACCAAGCCCAAACACGCCCCCGGGCGCCCACGGTCCAGGACGCCATGGTGCCCCCGAGCACTCAGCAGGTCGCCCCGCAACAGGCCGCACCCCAGGAGGTCGCCCCGCAGCAGGCCGCAACCCAGCAGCCACAGAGCGCTGAGCCCAAGGATGCCGCGCCGCCCCCCAGCCGGCAAATGCCCTAGAACCCGCCCCCAGCCGCTTCTGCCCACCAAAAGCGCGCTTGACTCAGAGCGTCAGCTCTGAATACTCCGCTGTCGACGGCAGCAGACCTCAGAACCCCACAGACGAAGGCTAGCCCCATGAAGAAGCTACTCTCGCTCGCCCTGTTCCCCACTCTCCTGCTCTTTGCCGCCGCCTGCGACGACGGTGGTGAGGCCGCCGACCCCGAGGCCGTTGCCGAGGCGGGTGCCGAAGGCGGAGCCGAAGCAGGCGCCGAAGCCGGAGCTGAGGGCGAGGCCGCTGCGCCCGCGGGCAATGGCAACGGCATCAGCATCCTGACCGCTTCGAAATCTGGAAACTACTACAAGGCCGCCGGCGAGCTCGCCGAGGTCCTCGGTGACGCCCACAAGCTCGACATCAAGGAATCGCCGGGCTCGTACCACAACATCGAGCAGCTCGGCACCGGCAAGGCCAACCTCGCCATCGCCCAGTTCGACACGATCATGGTCTACATGGCCATGGACAAGCCGCAGCAGGAGATGGCGAACAACAGCCTGGTGCTCGCGCCCCTCGGCACCGAGGTGGTGCACATCGTCACCAACAAAAAAGCCAAGATCAAGGCGCTCAAGGACCTCAAGGGCAAGAAGATCGCGGTCGGGCCGCAGCATTCCGGCTCCTGGATCAGCGCCTTCAACGTCATGTTCTACATCAACAAGGTCAACATCGAAGAGGACGACAAGGTCGCCAAGCTTCCCTACGACGAGATGATGACCAAGTTGATCGCTGGCGAGCTCGACGCCATCTTCGTCACCAGCGCCCCGGGCATGCCCCTGCTCAAGGATATCGAGCCCAAGGCCGCCAAGAAGCTGGCCCTGCTCGGCCTCGGCAAGAAGTTCAAGCTGCCCAAGGACCTGGGCTGGTCCTACAGCGTTCAGGAGATCCCCGGCGGCACCTATCCCTACCAGAAGAAAAAGGTCACCGCCTTGGCCACCCGCTCCTTCCTGCTCGCCGACCGCAACTTCGACACCGACACGGTCGCCGCCATCGCCAAGATCGTCTACGAGAAGGCCGACGAGCTCAAGGGCAAGAGCGAGCTGTGGAAGCTGGTCAGCACCGAGAAGGCCAAGCAGGACATCAAAGACCAGTTCCCCTACCACGACGGGGTCACCAAGTACCTCGGCGCCAACTAGCGCGACCCTGGTAGGACGGTGAGCGCCGAGCAAACATCCGCCAGGTCGGCGGCGCCGGCACCGAGCCCTGGTACGCCCCTGGTCGTCGACGGCGAGCTGCGGGGGGTTGGGCCGGTGGATCTGCGCCCCCTATCGCCGGTGACGATCACGCCGCTGGCCGAGCTGCCGATCATCATCAACCGCGCCCGGCTCGCACAGGTGGGCTGGCGCAACGAGAGCCTCGCCGAGCGTATCGCCGTCCTACAGCGAGCCGCCAAGCGCATGCTCGATCAGCGCGGCGACGCCATCGATTTGATGCGCGAGGAGGTCGGCAAGCTCGAGTGCGATGCCCTGATGAGCGAGGTGCTCGGACCGCTCGATCAGGTCAAGAGCTGGGCGAAGGTGGTGCGCGCCGGGACCGGGCGCCTCCCGGTGAAGCTCAACCCGCTGGGCTTCCCCAAGAAGAAGGCCTGGTACGATCTGATCCCGCGCGGCGTG
>JAUUZB010000192.1 GCA_030590185.1 Deltaproteobacteria bacterium | reverse complement strand
GGGGGCCCCCCAACTTCCCGCCGGTGGCCTGGCCCGCCCCCGCGCCGCCCCGCGCGCGGTTGGCCGGGGGGCGCCCCCCGCGCTCCCCGCCCGCCCCGCGCCGCGCCAGTGCTCAGTTGGGTTGGTGGCGGGGCGCGTGGGTGTGAGGCAGTACTACTATGGACAACGTATGGGTTGGTGGCGGGGCGCGCAGGTGTGAGGCAGTACTATGGACAACGTAGTGCCGGAGGGGGCGCCCAACCGTCAGTTAGGTCGGGTCCCCGTCCAGCGGCCGATTAGCCCGGCGCGGTTTCCGCGCGGCGAGAGGTGCCGCGGCGCGGGTGCCGCAGCCCCAAGCGGCGAGCGGCGCGACGCGGCGGCACTCGCCGCAGCGCGAAAACCGTGACGGGCGGTCTCCCATCGCCCCCAACCCCATCGCCCCCAACCCCAGCTCCCCCAACCCCAGCTCGCCCGAACCCATCCCCCCCGCACCCGTGGACATCCTCGGTGGGTGTTTTCTATAGTGACCCTGGCGACAGTCAAAAAGCGAGCGGACCGCCGCGGCTGCCTCAACGTCAGTTGCCGAGCGGTACGTTCAACAAGGGGGGGGGAGTGGCGATGTCGAAGTCGACCGGGGGGCCGGACCTGCGACAGCTCCAGCGGCTGTGCGTGGCCATGGCTATCGAGGCCTCGCCGCGGGCGGTTGGTGAGGCGTTGTTGCGTGGGTTGCTCGAGATTGCGGGCGCGGACGCAGCCCTGGTCGCCCTGCGTGATGAGCTGGGTGCACCGGGGCCGCTCGCCGGGCACGGGCTCAATCAGGAGGAGCGGGCCGGCCTGCTCGAGGCGCTGGAACCGCTTTGTGCCGCACGGGCCTTGTCTCAGCCGCTGACCATCCCGGTGCTCGAGAGTGACTCCCGTTTTGCGGCGCTTCCCGCCTCTCTTGGATCAGCCGGGCTGCTCCTGCTGCCCCTCGCCAAGGGCGATTGCGCGCTCCTCGGGGCGGCCTTGTTGCTTCACCGACCGCCGTCGTCGGGTCCTGACGAGTCGGTCCGCGAGGAGGTCGAAATGTTGGTTAGCCAGGCGGCGACCGCGGTCGAGAACGCTCGGCTGCAGGGGCAGCTGCGCGAGCGCGCCGAACGGACTGAGGTCCTCAACGAGATCGCGCGGGCCTTGGCGATTACCCCCGACGTCGGCAAGGTCTTCTCTCGGATCACCGGGGCCATGCGTCGCCTGATCGCCTTTGACCTGGTGACCCTGGTCAGTGTCGAGGAGGACAAGGCGCAGCTCCTCGCCTTCGAGGCCACCGACTATCCGGCGGAGGTGGGCATCGGCACGGAGGTCCCGGTGCCGGAGCTCTTCGCGCAGCTGGCCGCCGACCGCCGGGCTCGGATTTTCGACGACCTCGAGGGGAGCGATCACCCGAGCTGGCAACGCATGGCCCAAGCCGGCATCCGGTCGGCGATGGCAGCACCCCTGATCTCGGGCTCGACCATCCCGGCCGTGTTGGTGGTGGGCACTCGAGCCGAGCAGGGGTACGGCGAGCGCGAGCGCTCGAATCTCCAGGCCCTCGCGGATCAGATTGCGCCGGCCATCGAGGGTGTGCGGCTCCAACAGGCCCTGCGCGAGTCGCGCGCCATGTACGAGACCCTGCTGCACGCGGTACCCGACCCGGTCACGGTGACCGATCTGGAAGGGCGAATCACCTTCGCCAGCGAGCGGGCCGTGCGCCAACACGGCGCCGCGAGCGTGGAGGAGCTGATCGGCCGCAACGCCTTCGAGCTCATCGCACCCGAGCAGGTGGATGCGGCCCGCCACAACGCCATGCGTACGTTGCAGGAGGGGCACAGCGGCGCCGTGGAGTACGAGGTTATTGACAAGACCGGCGCCCGCCGACACGCGGAGCTCACCGCCGCGTTGGTGCCGGGAGCCGCAGGCGCGCCCCGCGGTTTCATCGCCATCACCCGCGACATCACGGCCCGCAAGGAGGCGGAACGGCGGGTGGCTGCCTACCAGCAACAACTGCGCTCCCTGGCATCGGAGCTCTCCCTGGCCGAGGAGCGCCAGCGCCGGCGCATCGCTGCCGAGCTGCACGACGAGATCAGTCAGACTCTCGTGCTGGTCAAGCTCAAGCTCGTCGCCCTGCGTGACAAGCAGGTCTCGGTCGACGAGCTCGACGAGCTGCGTGACATCGTGGACCTCACCCTCGGCCGGGTGCAGTCGTTGATCTGGGAGATAAGCTCGCCGATTCTCACGGAGCTCGGTCTCGAGGCGGCGCTGCAGTGGCTCGCCGATAAGCTCTCGCGCTCCCATGGTCTCGCCATCCACGTCCATGATGATGTGGCGGCCAAGCCGTTGGCCGACGACCTTCGCCTGGTGCTGTTCCAAGCGGTGCGCGAGTTACTGGTCAATGTCTCCAAGCACGCCGAGGCGCGGGCCGCCGACGTCCATCTGCGCTGCCGGGGGCACGAGCTCGAGATCGAGGTGGCGGATGAAGGGGTCGGTTTTGATCCGACGGATCTCGGGACCAACCGCGCCAACCGCGGGGGATTCGGTCTGTTCAATATCCGAGAGCGCCTCGGCTACCTCGGCGGCCGGCTCGAGATCGACTCCCGTCCGGGTTCCGGCACCCGGGTGCGCCTGATCGCGCCGTTGGGGGCGGATACGTGACTCGGTCGCGTCGCCGGGAGCGGTCGAACCGCCGCCGAGGCTCTGTTATGCTGCGGGGCAGCCGTGGTTAGTATCCTGATCATCGATGACTCCGAGACCATCCGGGAGCGTGTCCGGGAGGCACTCGGTCGCGCCGGTCTCTGCGATGAGCTGTTGCTCGCCACCGATGGGCTCAACGGCATCAAGCTGTTTCTCAACAATAAGGTCGACCTGGTCCTGTGCGATGTGGTGATGCCCGGCATCGACGGCTTCAAGTTCCTCAAGCTCAAGCGCGAAAAACCGGAGTACCATGATGTGCCGGTGATCATGCTCAGCGGCCAGGAACACCTCACCGAGAAGATCCGCGGCTTTCAGGCTGGGGCCTCGGACTACATCACCAAACCGTTCCACGACGATGAGTTGATCGCCCGGATCAACGTCCACCTGCAGATCAAGCGCCTGCAGGATGAGCTGCGCGGCAAGAACGTGCAGCTCGAGGAGCTCAGCCGGGTTGACCCGCTCACCGGCCTGGCTAACCGCCGGCACTTCATGGAGTGTTTGGAGCGCGAGTTCGCTCGGACCGTGCGCTACGGGGGGCCGCTGGCCTTCGTGATGGCGGACCTCGACCACTTCAAATCGATCAACGACCGCTTTGGCCACCAGGTCGGTGACGACGCACTGATTATCGTGGCGCAACGTCTACGGGAGGGGGTCCGCGATCAAGACATCGTCGGGCGGTACGGCGGCGAGGAGTTCGGGCTGATCCTGCCGGAGACCTCCCTGGTCGGTTCCGCGGTGGTGGCGGAGCGTTGTCGAATGTTGATCGAGCAGAGTCCGATCAGCGCCGACGGTCAACGCTTCGAGCTCACCGTCAGCCTGGGCGCCGCCGCCTGCCCCCACGAGGCCATCTCCACCCCGGACGATCTCATTCGTATCGCCGACGACGCTCTGTTCAAGGCGAAGGCCGCCGGTCGAAACCGGCTGGTGCTGCACGAAGGCTAGCCTGGTCAGGGTCGTCGTCAGTGAGCCCGCCTCCTTCGAGATGCCGGTTGGCGATCGTCGCGACCCTGACCCTGATCAGCTGCGCCCGCGGCGCCGACGGTGAACGCGGCGATCCGTCGGCCTCGGCCGGTGATCACCTCGCCCTGGACGGCGACGACCAACGAGCCGGTGACTCCGGCCCGGGGCCGGATGGTGGAGATCCTACCCCGGGGGATAGCCTCGGGGTTGGTGACTCGGCCCCCGGTGGTGATGGCGTCGTAGGCTGCACGGTCGCCGACGTTCTTGGCCTCTGCCTCGATCTCGATCTGTGCGCCGGCCACAGCTTCCCGGGTTACTGTCCTGGGCCGGTCAACATTCAATGTTGCCTGGACGACGTCGTACCGTGCAGCGTTTCGGGGGCGCCCGGCATCTGCATCGATACCTCCACCTGTGGGGACGGCTGGGTCTCGACGCCTGGCTATTGCCCGGGTCCAGCCAACGTGCAGTGTTGCACGGAGCTCGGCAACGCCTGCGATCCGGAGGCCGTCCCACTCCCCAACGAAGGCGGCGTGGAGGAGGATTGGGATTCCAATTGCCCCCTCGGCATGGTCCTGGTCACCGACTTCTGCATCGATCGTTATGAGGCCGCGTTGGTACGTCTCGATGAGGGCGGCGTGGTGGTGGGCTCCTGGTCGCCGTATTTTTCACCGGGCAACGAACGGCTGGCCGCGGTCTCCCTGCGCGGCGCGGTCCCCCAGGGCTACATCAGCGGTGAGCAGGCCGGCGCCGCCTGTGCCGAGGCGGGCAAGCGCCTGTGCAGCGACGGCGAGTGGCTGCGTGCCTGTCAGGGTGCGAGCGGCTACGTCTATCCGTATGGTGAGGAGCGGCTCGACGGTGTCTGCAACGACGCCCGCGCCGCCCACCCGGTGATCGAGTACTTCGGCACCGACGAGGCCTGGATTTGGTCAGAGCTCGGTCACCCCCGCATCAACCAGCTCCCGGATTCGGTTCACCTCAGCGGTCAGAACACCGGCTGCGTCAGCGAGGCCGGCGCCCTCGACATGATGGGCAACCTCCACGAATGGACCGCCAACCCGAGTGGCATCTTCCGCGGTGGCTTCTATGTCGACACCCGGATCAACGGCGAGGGGTGCCTGTACGCCACCACCGCGCACAACGTCTATCACTGGGACTATTCGACCGGCTTCCGCTGCTGCGCGGATCCGTAGCTCAGCCCTTGCCGAGCATGCCGTTTTTGAGGCCGGGGTTGGGCGGGGTGGCGCCCACGAAAATCTTGAAGAAGGCCATGGCAAAGTCGTGTCCCTCGATGGTGCCCTTGACCTTGCCCTTGACCATCACCTCGATGCCCTTGCCGGGGACGTAGGTGTAGGACATCTCATCCCCCTCGCTGACATCCGACATCCAGCCGTTGAGTTTCTTGGTGCGCGCCTCGAGGGCGGCATATTTGCCGAGGGCGTTCTTCTTGATGCCATCGGTCCAAGCGCCAACGATGTCGTCGCGGTCGACATCGCGGACGAACTTTTGGTGGATCCGCTTGGCTTGCTCAGACTCGATGACGTTGGTCGGGTTCTTCGACTTGGTTTCCAGATACAGGCCGCAAACGTAGACGTCGACCTTGAAGACGGTCGCCTCGCGCATGCCGAGTCCGTTGAGCACCAACTTTTTGCCGGCGACGGTGATCGTGTCCGGCAAGCTGACCCCTTCGAGGGTCGCGGCGGCGGCAGGCAGGCACAGGGCGAAGATCAGCGCTCCGGGGAGTAGGGATCGCATCGAGTCATTCCTCCTAGTTGGGGTGGAGGTATTCCAACACGGCCCCTGGGGCAGGGCAAGCCGAGCGACGAAGCTCAGCCCCTCTTTCTGACCGCCATCATCCGATAATAGGCGACCGCCTCGTCGGTGTGGGCGAGGCGTCGGGCCAGACCCTTGGCGATGGCGCGATAGAAATGGACCGCCAGGTTTTGGTCATCTTCACAGAGCTTCTCGATCTGTTCGTAGGGCATGGAGATCACCGTGGACTTTTCGATCGTCTCGATGGTCGCGGCGGCGTGGCGATCTGGACGGACGAGCTCAACCTCACCCACGTAGGACCCGGTGCCCAGGGTGGTGAGCTCCTCGCTGTTGCCCTGCTTGTCCTTTTTCAAGACACGCACGGATCCGATGACGATGATGAAGAGCTCCTTGAGCTCCTGGCCCTCGCGAAATAGCTCCGTCTCCGGCGCGAGGTTGTCATCCTTTGCGATGCGGCCGAGCTTCTCGAGCTCAGCCGGAGGAAGATCGCGAAACAAGACTGTCTTTCCGAGCTCCTCGGCGTACTTCATGCTGCTCTCCCTGCCTGGGTTGAACGGGGCCGGAAATACGCGAATCACCTCGCCAGGGCAATCTCTTTTTAGGAACCGAATTTTGGTCGAGGGCAGAGCCTGGACAGAAGGCGGCTTACTGTTTGACTCTAATGTTAATAATCGATAGGGGCCGATGCGGGGAAAACAAGGAGACACTAGGAATGCCAAAGAATGCCACCTATGCACAATTGCTCGGCAGTCGTCAGCAAGAGCTGCTTCTGACCAGCGTTGTGGAAGCGTTGCGTGAGGGTACGACCCTCTCCACGAGCCTGCAGCAGTTCATCGCTGGCGTCAGCAAGACCCCGGCCGTTAAGCAGGTGGCCGGCGACATTACCCTCGGGCAAATCTTCGCAGCCCTGCGGGGCGTCGATGAGCCGATCAAGGCGGGTAGTGGCCGCGGTACCGCCAAGAACGGTCGCAAGACCAAGGTCCGTCGCAAGACCAAGGCCCGGGGCAAGACCAAGACTCGCGCCAAGACCAAGACTCGCGGCAAGGCCAAGGTCCGCAAGACCAAGGCCAAGGTTCGCAAGACCAAGGCCAAGGTTCGCAAGACCAAGACCAAGACCAAGGCGGGCGGCAAGCGCCAACGGGCCGACTCCGATACGGTCGCCAAGCGGATGACCGCCATCTACAAGGTCCTCGCCGATGACGGCGGCTGGATGAAGACCGGCGTCATTCACGAGCAGCTCGGAAAACAGAAGCTGTTCGCCGGCGTGGTGTCGAACACCCTGAGCCAGTACCTCGCCAAGTTCCTCACCGAGAAGCCGAAGCGGGTCAAGAAGAAGGGCCAGCGGGCGGCTAGCCGCTATCGCGCTATCTGAGTCAGCCAGGGGGCGGGTCACCGCCCCCACTGACCCGTCTTCTCCGAGAAATCCTGGCGTCTCAGCCGACGCGGTGTTGCCGTTCGGTCCCGCGAGCCTCGATTGAGGCTGCGATCCCCGCCGACAGCACGGGCCGATCCCGGCCCTCGAGGTGCCGGTCGAATAGCGTGGCCACGGCGCGATGGTTCGGCT
>JAUUZB010000504.1 GCA_030590185.1 Deltaproteobacteria bacterium | reverse complement strand
GAGGCGACGGTGACCCGTGCTCCATACTGCGCGAAGAGGCCATAGCCGCCCCCGCCGTCGGCGAAGGGCTGGGTCGAGGTGACCAAGACCTCGTTGAGGTCGACCGAGCCTCCGTCGATGAACAGGCCGCTGCCCATGGCGGCGTGAATCCAAACACCCTGGAGCGCGACCTGGGTGTCGGCGTTCGCCAGGGTGATCCCCATCTGCTGCCCGGACAACCGCAGGTTGCGCACCGTGACGTTGGCGCCGCCGTTGACCAGGATGACCCCGGCTGCTTCAGCGAGATAGGGTCCGGGCGCCACGATGGCGGTCTCCGCCACGCAACGCCCCAGCAAGGCGAGGTCCTCGGAGATCTCGAGGGATTCGTCGTAGGTTCCGGCGCCGATCAGGATGACGTCTCCTGCGCCGGCCGCTGCGACAGCTTCGTTGATCGTCGCGAAGGGCGCGCCGGCAGAACCATCGCCAGAGGTCACGCCGGCCTCGACGAAGAACTGGTTGCCGACCATCTCCGGTGGGACCTCGGGCCACGCACCGGCCGGGCACGGTTCGCCGAGGGACAGGCACTCGCTGTGACCGACCACCGGATAGGTGGTGTCGATCTCCGGTTGGCAGATCGGTCGGTCGCCGAGCTGCTCTCCGTCCGAGAGCGGGGTCTCGTAGGTGTTGGTGGCCAGGCGGGGCAGGGGTGGCGGCTCGCACCAGGAGAAGGGTGCGCCGGTTTCATCCTCCAACGACGGGTGGGTCGTCGTGATCCAACCAGCCGGACAAGTCCAGGAACGCAGGCGGGGCGCGGCCGGAGCGGCCGGGGAGGCCGGTTGCGCGACCTCGAAGGAAAAGGGGGAATCCAGATCGCCGAGATTGTCGGTGTCGCCGCCGGCGCCGCCGCTGGGATTTGGGTTGCAGCCGACGGTGGTGCACGCCAGCAACAGCGTCGTTGCCAGGGTGAAGGCCAGAGTTCTTGGTGCGGCTCTCATCATGGGCCTCAGTCGTTTGAATCGATGATTGCCGCCAGCCCGATCGGGTCCGGTAGGGTGGTGAGTTGGTTGGCGACCTCCACATCCCCCCCGAGCGCGTCGGCCGTCTGGAGCGACGTCGTGATAACCGATGGCTCGGAGATCACCGTCGCGTTCTGGAGCACGAAGCCTCGTTCTCCGGCGCCGCTGATCTGGACGTTGTCAAAAATCGCGTCGATCGCCGGGATCGGACCGCCGACGAGCCCCGGGTTGCCGTCCAAGACGAAACCCGCGCGGTCATTGCTGTCGATGACCAGCCCGTGAAACACGAGGTCATTGGAGTCGATGATCATGACTCCGTCGCCGATCTCGGTGAGTTGGGTCTCAGAACCAAAGGACATCATCGGCGCGTTCTTGGTTCCGCTGAGCTCCGTGTCGGTGATCGAGATCCCCCGGGATTGGTAGACACCAAGGGCAACACCGAAGTTGTTCGTGAGCGCCGCGCCGCCGCCGCTGACCTCGACCGCGACCACCTCCGGCGTTGCGCCCTCGCAGTATTGGATCCACATGCCGCGATACCGGTTGCCGCTGACGGTCGGGTTCAGGTGCCGGCCGATCGCGTGGTCCATCAAGACCCCAGCCAGGCCGTTGTCCCGCGCGACCATCTCGTCGGTCTCCAGATTCACCCCGTTGGCCGCCACGACTCCGTAGCCGTAGGGCGTAGCACCGACCGCGATGTCGTGGCTGGATACGTTGGTGAGGCTCACCTCCACATCCCCGCCTACCCACACGCCAGTGCCCACGCCGTCGTGGACGTCGCCGTTGGTCCAGGTCGTCGGTGATTGGAGGATCATCACCCCGTAGGAGGCGAAGCCGCTTGCTTCGACGTCGGTGAGGTCAACGGCGCCCACTTCGGAGATGAGCAGGCCGACCAGGGTGAAGGTCTCTGGGTCAACCGTAGTGGTGATGCCACCGAAATCGGTCTCCTCGACGTTGCCCGTAACCGTGAGACCGTCCGCCGTGAACGACGCCAATCCACCAATGATGACCGCACCATTCCCGGTGGCCGAGACCGTTAGATTGGTGATGGTCAGATCTCGATCACCGGTGGCGCGGATCCCGCCGCCCGGCCCGCCCTGGATCTCGAGATCCGCCACGACGGTGCCGCTCGCATCGGCGGCGATGGTCAAGACCGGATCGAAGTCGTTGGAGTCGATGATACTGACCCCATCGCCAGCGCCCTGGAGGTTGACGCCGCCCGGCACCACGAAGTTGCCGGTGATGGTGCCCGGCTCCAAACGGATCGTTTGCCCGACGCTGGCATCAGCCAAGGCGATCGTTAGGCACTCCGCATCGGCGCAAGGACCGACCGGTCCGCAAGAGATCAAGGCGGTTACAAACACAACCGGCGCCAAGCCCCGCCAAGCAAACAGAGCGAGTTCCATACTAGTTCTCCCTAATCACAACATCCAAATTGCCCGGCAGGCCACTGCGAAGGCCATCATAGAAACAACGGGGTGGAATGGATAGGGGCAATCGTCGGGAAGCAATCGCTGTCATGGGCGAGGGGAAAGCGCGACAGCGATTCGTTCCCCGACTCAGGGTGATCCGAAGAACGGTCGGGACACCGGCCGCATGGCGGGGCCTGGTGCCGAGCGCAGCGCATTGCTACCCTCACATCTAAACGGGGGAGCCCGATGAACCATTACCGGCGTCGGTGGCTGCGTAGAATCTCGGGTCTGGTTGCGGTGCTGTCGTTCTTGCCCGCGGCTAGCTGCTCGGGGCCCGGCACGCAGCCCGTGGCTCAGGGTGACGCCGACCCTGGGTACGGCGACGCCAACGACGCTGGGCCACCACCGCTGGCGCCGCACAATGAGCCGCAACCGGTGACCGACGGCTTGTGGCTGCTCTCCGATCCGGTCGCGTATACGACCGACGATCCGGTTCGGGGGCACCTCGAGGAGGGAACGTTCCTGTATCCGCGGGTCGGCGCTGAGATCAACGGAACGATGTGGACGACCGCGGAGGTGAGTGAGAGCGGAGCGGTCGCCGGCGCCAGCGGTGACTTCCACTATCTGGCCGTGCGGGTTGACCTCGACGAGGCCGGCGGGATCATCGTGCGCTCGGGCCCGAGCGTCGGCGTCTGGGGCAACAGCGTTCCGCAACCGGGGGACATCTACAACTCCCGCAGGATGCGCACCCCGATCGCCGGCGTGGCCGGCCGCAACACCGTCGTCGTCCACCTGGTGGGCTACCGGGGCGTACCCGAGGTGCAGATCTGGACCACGCCCGATGAGCTGGTGTTCAACCTAGAGGACCTGACCTTCCCCGACCTCGTGGTTGGCGACATCTCGGAACAACACCTCGGCGTGGCCGTGCTCAACATGACCGACCTTCCGGTGTTCGACCTGACCGCCATGGTCAGGGAGAACGATCACTTCGCAGCCACGGCCATCCCCTACCCCGCCCTGGGCCGCAGCTCCGTCACCCAGCTCTCCTTCCTTCTGGCGCCCAAGGTGGCCTGGAGCGTCGTGGACACGCCGATCCCGCTCCTCCTGCGCCTGGAGTCCCCATCCCTCGCCTGGTCGTACGAGCGGGAGCTCGAGCTCACCACCGTGGCGAACGACCTTCCCTTCCGTCGCACCCGACGCTCCGCGGTGGACGGCTCCACCCAGTACTACGGGGTGAACCCGCCCGTGGACTACGATCCCTCCGCCGACTACGGTCTCGTGCTGGCCTTGCACGGCGCCGGGGTGGACTCCATCGGCATGGCGCGGGCCTACGCGCCCAAGGACTGGACGTTCATCGTGGCCCCCACGAACCGGCGGCCCTTCGGCTTCGATTGGGAGGAGTGGGGACGGCTCGATGGACTCGAGGCCCTCGACGACGCCATGGCCACCTACCCGATCGATCCCACCCGGGTCTACCTGACCGGTCACTCCATGGGCGGTCACGGCACCTGGCAACTCGGCGTGCACAAACCGGGACGCTTCGCGGTGGTGGCCCCGAGCGCTGGATGGAGCTCGTTCTACACCTATACCGGTGCAGAGATTCCCAGCGGTGCCTTTGGCCGCGCCCGGGCGTCGAGCAACACGAACAACTACGTGACCAACCTCGCCCGTCGCGGCGTCTATGTCATCCACGGCTCGGCGGACGACAACGTGCCGGTGCGCGAGGGGCGCGACATGGTGGCGTTGCTCGAGGGAATCACCGACGACCTGGTCTATCACGAAGAGCCAGGGGCGGGGCATTGGTGGGACGGGGACGTCTCGGAGGGCGCGGACTGCGTGGACTGGCCTCCCCTGTTCGACTTCATGCAGGCGCGCAGCCTCGATCCGGTTGAGCTCGACTTCCATTTCACGGGCGCATCCCCTTGGGTCAGCTCGACCCATTCCTTTGTGACGGTTCAATCGGTGGACGACCCGTTCGAGGATTTCACCTGCGAGTCGACCGTGCTCGATGCAACGGTGACGTTGACCACCACGAACATTCGCAGCCTGGAGATCGACGGGGCGGCGCTGGCGAGCCGAGGTGTGACCACCATCGAGGTGGACGGCACCTCCCACGACATCACCGGCGAGACCATCGAGGTTGGTCCCCAGAGCGGCAAGCGCGCCGATCTCCAGGGCCCCTTCAATCAGGTGTTCCACCGCTCCTT